>JAHIVS010000683.1 GCA_018816605.1 Pseudomonadota bacterium | reverse complement strand
TGGTTGTCGATGCCCTCCCGGGTAAGATCATTAACGATTTTTTTCACTTGTTGATATACGGCATCCGCTTTTTCCGGCAACACACTCACCACCACATGCATCACCCCGTATCCGTCGTAAATAAGCGACGGGTCGTTATATACATAGGGGGAATAAGAAGCCCCAAGCTCTTCTCTGATAGTTATTCTGAGGCGCTCGGAAAAAATTTTTGCCAAGACGGTCAATTTCCGGGTCTTTTCAATATCCCAAAAATCATCGGTTAAAAAAGCAATTCTCACCATGCCCTTGTCTATTTTTGTATCTAGCTCCAGGACCTGTTTTTCGCCCTCGGGGAAAAAAACGGTTTCGGGTGAATCCTCCGACAGAAAAACGCTTTTTCTGGTCTCCAAAGCCCCCAGATATGCAGTCCCATGGTGAAGAACCGTTTTCAAATCAAAATCCCCAACCACAGACACCTCAATGGGAGAGGATTCAAAATAGGGTTTAAGCCAGGCCTCGATCTGTTCAAGGGTGATCCTGTCCATTTGGTCCGGGGATGTCATCCCAAACCGGGGGTCGTCCTTTGCCAGGAATCGGTTGCCCTTAATCCGCATGATACCGTCGGGTGTCCTTTTCAGGGCCTCGTACATCTGCCTGTAATTGGTTTTGGCAAGGGCAAGTCCCTGGGGTCTGAACCCGGGATCTTTAAGGTAGGTATAGATGAGCTGAAAAACAAGTTCTGCTTCTTTGGGATCCCCTGACCCTGAAAGGGAAAAATAATTGTCCTGGATATTGAACTGGATACTGACATCTTTACCGGCCAAAGCATCTCCGATCTGGTCCGGATCCATGGATTGAAAACCGCTCTGCTGCACTGTCGTCTCTGCCAGGGCCGATAATCCGGGCAAAGATTTCGGTTCAGCCCCTTGTCCCGGGCCAAATACAACCTTGAATTTGAATTCCCCTTTTTTAAAATCCGTTTGCTTGAGATTCAGACGGATGTTATTCTGAAAATCAATCTGGACAATGCCAAGATCCTTTACATTGTCCCGTTTCTCAAAAACTTTCGCCCTGGATTCGGGAAGTGGAAGATAGGGAAATGGTTTGGGGTCAAATCGGGTGAACGTCTCCACAGGCTGGGCTGCACTTTTCCGATAAAGGTCCAGAATCCTGGCATCAGCAGACATTTTCTTGTTTTCAGAAATTTTTGCATTCCCTGTAACCATCACCAGGCGAAGGTCATCGGCCCAGGAGGCTCTGAAGGCCTGATTTACCTGTTCAAGGGTCAATCCCTGTACAAAAGGCTTTAACAATGCCTGTCTTTGCAAAGGAGACAGAAACATACGGTTTTGGTTCATGGCCCCCAGAATCGACCGGGCCAGCTGGGAGGTCTTCCGGGTATCGGCCTGGGCAAGGTCGGTATCAAGGCGGGAAATAAAATCAGCCTTTGCCTGGTTAAGTTCTCTGGGTAAGAATCCATTTTCAAGGGCTTGTCTAAGTGCCTTTTCCAACTGATCGAGGCTTTGTTCCCATTTGTCGGGTTCACAATCGGCATTGACCGCTGCCATGGAAATATTCTGCAGGAAGGTTCCGGAATAAACCGATGCGCCTGAAAAACTGACTACTTCGTTTCTGATCATACTGGCCAGACGATTCTGAAAAATTGAATCCCCAAGATTACCCAGGTAAACTTCCTTGAGTCTTTCATGGGTTTCCGGTTCAAAGGGCGTATGGAAAACCCTTTCAATGGTGACCTCTGTTTTGCCGGCTTCCGGTTCATAGTCGTAAAATGCCGCAATCCCCTTCCTGGATTCCCAGGAAATGTCTACGGCTTTGTCCGATGCAGGCTTCCGGGACCGCAATCCGGAAAACTTGCGTTTAATCAGTTCTTCTGTGGCTTTTATATCCATATCCCCGACAACGACCAGGGCCATGTTGTCCGGCCTATACCATCGGTCATAAAACCCCTTTAGCAGCTTTCTGTCCGCTGTCTTTAATACAGAGCTGCTGCCAATGGGCAATCGCTTGTTTAGAAGGGAACCCGGCAGTTCAAAAGCAAGTTCCTTTTTAAAGGTTCGATAGGAAACAGAATCCCGTTCCCTTTTTTCGGCCAGGATAATCCCCCGTTCGCGCTCAACTTCAGTTTCCAACAGGAGTGCACCGCCTGCATAGTCCTTTATGACAAGAAACGCATCTTCAAGGTAAGTACGGTCTCCCTTGGGAAGGGTTAAATCATAGGTGGTGTTAAAAAAAGAGGTGCTGGCATTGGCATCCGCACCAAAATCCATGCCAATGGATTGGAAATAATGGATCAGCTCTCCGGGTTTGAAATTCTCCGACCCATTAAAGAGCATGTGTTCAAGATAATGGGCCACCCCCTGTTCCTCATCGGTTTCGTGGACAGAACCGGCAAAAACGTTCAGATGAACGCTCACCTGATCTTTGGGGGTAGCATTTTCCATGAGTACATATTGGAACCCATTGGGTAAAACCCCATGGACAAGGGCGGGATCACTTCTGAGGCCATCAATGGTAAAGGGCAGCGGATGTCTGGGAGCACAGGAAAAAAGCAGCGCCCACATCAGGATACCCATGCCTATGCCAAAAGCCTTGGTCTTCATAACCCCTGTTATCCCCTAATCTAAAAGTTCGGAATTAATTTGAATTTTTGTTTTGCTTTTCAGTTCTTCAACCCAGGCCGCAAAGTATTGTCCTTGTTTCATCCAGGTAATTTGTTCTTTGGTCTTTCCAAGGGCATTTTCAATAGCGGCCTCTTCAGGCAGCAGTTTTTCCTTATACCCAATGATATAAAAATTTTGCCCCGCTTCCAACACTTCCGAATGGATGGGGTTTTCTTTGTCCAGGCCAAAGGCGGCGGCAACCAGTTCGGGCGCATTGCCGATCCCTTCAACAGGCTGGCTTCTTGTGAAGGGTGTGGTGGCATGCAAATCCAGATTGTTCTGGGCTGCCAATTGTTCAATGGTGCCTGCTGCCTCAGCTTTTTTTGACAAGGCCTGGGCAGCTTCTTTCGCAGCTTGTTTCCGCAGTTTCAAACCAAGGGTCAGAACGATGCTCTCTTTTACTGTTTCCAGGGGCTGCAGTGCTGGTTCTATGGTTTCAACCACTTTTATTAAATAATAATTGTTCCCCAGCTGTTTTACTTCACTGATCTCA
>JAHIVS010000682.1 GCA_018816605.1 Pseudomonadota bacterium | reverse complement strand
TCATCTGTTTTATAGGTCATCTCTCCCCCTGGTATCAATCAATGTAATAAACGGCCGGTTGCGTACCGAATTCTTTTTTCAGCTGTTTGCCTTTTTTCTCCATGATCAGACGGCTGATTTCACTGTCAGGATCATCCAAATCCCCGAAGACCCTTGCATTCACCGGACAGATATTGACGCAGGCAGGAGACGCCGCTTCGTCCTTGCCCGGGGTAAGCCCTTTTTTCAACCCGTCTTCAAGCCTTTCCGTGCAGAAATTACATTTAATAACCGTTCCCACTTTGAAGGGATAAAGCTTTTCACCCAGCAGCTCCATTGCGGTCTTCCCCTGTCCGGGAAAATATTCCCTGTCCTTGACCTTCTGGTCATAATAGGTCCGCTGCTGGTAGGGGCAGCTGACCAGGCAGGCCCGGCATCCCACACACTTTTCATCGTCAATGGCCACAATACCGTTTTCCTTGACATAGGTGGCGCCTGTGGGACAGGCTTCCACGCAGGCTGCATCAGCGCAATGATTACAAAGAATCGGGTAAATCAGCTTACTGGAAGAGGGGAATTTTCCGGCTTCTCCGATCAATACACGGTTCCAGAATACCCCTGGAGGAAGAAAATGTTCCTCTTTACATGCAATGGTGCAGCCCCAACACGCTATACACCGTTTTACGTCGATTACCATTCCCCATCTAGGCATAACAACTCCTTTTTACGATTAAAAAGTTATCCCTTCATTGACCCTTGCGACAATCCCCGTCTAGAGATCAAATATCTCCACCTCTTCAAACCCTCTTTTGACACACCCGATATTGGCTGCCAGTTTTTTGCCTGAAAAATAATCTTCCAGCGCCTCACAACAGGGCTCAATGGCCAGCAGGCCCGACATTCTTGCAAATGCCCCCACAATAACCGTATTGGGGATGGCCAGGCCGATCTCCTCCACTGCAATTTTATTGGCATCAATAACGGCCAGCCGCCTTAAATTCCCGTGGGATATGTTTCCGGCTGCATAATCCCCATCATTGAGCAACATCATGCCTCCGGGCAAAAGCCCTTGGAATACGGCTTTTGACCCTTTTTGGGACGGATCTAAAACCACCAGAATATTGGGAGTGTAAATCTGTGTTTTTTCCCTGACCGGCATGTCTGAAAATCTGCCGAATGCTGTTACCGGAGCACCTCTTCTTTCAAACCCGAACATGGGAAAGCTGGCCCCGAATTGCCCGTTCAGAACAAAGGCATTGGCCAAAATTTTGGATGTTGTCACAACACCCTGCCCCCCTCTACCATGGAACCTGACTTCATTCATCTTCGCGCCTCCTTTAATCTTCGTCCGATAGTGGAAGCCGGCATTCTGCCTCCAATACGCTCAACCCGCCAAGTATGCAGTATTCGTAATCAACATCATCCTGGAGAATCGCAAGATCTGCTTCACTCAAATGGGCAAATTTTTTCATCAATTCTGTATAGGTTGATACGGGTTTGGGTTTTTTAACAATTTTGCTCATTCTGATCCTGCCGTTGACCGCTTCCCACAGGGGAAAATAATTGGTGTTGACGGCCCTGCGGCAGGATTCAATGGTGTGGTCCGGCGCAAGACCCCATCCAGTGGGGCAGGGAGCCAGGATATGCAGGAAACAAAACCCCTGGTCTTTCATCTCCTTTGCCTTCTTTAGTTTTTTTGCCAGATCATCCAGATCACTTAAGGTTGCCGTGGCTGTATAGGGAATCTTGTGCATGGCCATTTTCAACCCCAGGTTCATTCTTCTCAGGTTTTTCCCCTGGGTTGCCGATGCGCCGTAGGGTGTGGTGGTGGTGGTGGCGCCAAAGGGAGTGGTGCCGCTTTTCTGGATACCGGTATTCATATACCCTTCATTGTCGTAGCAGATATAAATAAAGGGCTCGTTTCTCTCTGCCGCCCCTGACAGGTTTCCAAACCCGATATCAGCAGCGGTCCCGTCCCCGTTAAAACAGACCACGGTGTTCTTTATGCCGGCTTTTCTGTAATACCTGGCAAGGCCGGTGGCATTGGCCGCAGCACCGGTCATCAGGGTTCCGAAATAAGACAGGGTGTGCCAGGACTGATTGTTCTGTCCCAAAAGGACAGGGGCAGAACACGATGGGGTGCCGGTAATGACGATATCGTTTCCCATTACCTGGGGAATAAACCGCAATAACAGCTCAAGACCGCAGCCCGGGCAGAATGCCACCCCCTTGGAAAAGGGGTCCCCATGGACAAGGTGGTCCAGGATTTTTGTCGGTTTGACTTTTTTTGTTTCTGTCATTTTATTGCCCTCCCGTTTTTTCAGGCGCATGGGCTTCCGGATAGCAGACCCATGTGACCTCCCGGACATCTTTGCCGCAGGATAGGTCACAAAGGGTATCAATCATGAATCCCACATTGTCCGTGGTGATGTCCGTATTGGCGATGCCGTCCAGGAAACTGATCATTTTTGCATTGTCAAGCTTTGTTTCAAAGGCTTTGAGCTCTGTATAGATGGGACCGCCCTTGAACCCAAAGGCAAGACTTCTGTCCACAACCCCGATGGCGCGTTTGCCTTTCAGGGCCGCAACCAGCACTTCCGACGGAAAGGGACGGTACATTCTTATTTTCAAAAGCCCCACCTTTATGCCGGCATCCCGTTTTTCATCAATCACGGTTTTGATGGTCCCGCACATGGAGCCGGAGCCGACCAGAACCACATCGGCATCCTCCATCCGGTATTCTTCAATCTGGCCGCCATAGGACCTTCCGAATATCATTTCATATTCTTTGTCGATCCGATCAAACTTGTCTTTTGATCTTTCCATGGCCGACATGTGTTTGTAGCGCAATTCCAGGTATCCGCCCAGAATCCCATGGGAGCCGCAGCCCAATCGCCCGCCGGGAACCAGCTTTGTTCTTTCGGGCTGGTCTTTCAATACAGAAAGAAACCCATCCACATCCTCCTGAAAAGGCACATCCACCCCTTCGGATAGATAGGAAAGATAAAATCCGTCATAATGAACCATCACCGGAATCTGGATATCGAAATCTTCTGCCAGGCGATAGGCCTGGAGAACCAGGTCCATTACTTCCTGGCAGTCTTCGGCGATTAAAAATATCCATCCGCAATCCCGGGTGGATATCATGTCCTGCTGGCCGGAGGAGACCGCGATAATCCCCGGTGTCTCCCGGTTCACATTCACCATGACAACCGGCGCTCTGGCCCCTGCCGTTGCAAGAACCGCATCATACATAAAGACAAGGCCCCAGGAAGATGTGGCAGTAAATACCCGGCCGCCGGCAAGGGAGGCTGCCATTACAGCGTTCATGGCCGAGTTCTCCCCTTCAACCGTGACCAGTTCGCAATCCATCTCGCCTGTGGCGTGAAATTTGGAAATCTGCTCAATGATTTCTGTCTGGGGAGTAATGGGATAGGCGGCCACAACATCCGGCCGGGCAAGTTTTGCCGCGATGGCGGCTGCCCCGTTTCCGGTAATGACGCGAATCTGTGTTTTGGCTTTGGCATGTGTAATCATTTTTTAAAATCCCCCTCTGATATCATTGAAATCGCATCCTTGGGACATTCCTTGGCACAGATACCACACCCCTTACAAAACCCCAGATCTGCTTCAAAATGGGTATCCCCTTTCATTTTAACAATCTGGATAGGACAATAAATGGCACAAAACCCGCAGAAAATGCATTTCTCCTTATCCACCACCGGCCGCTTTGTTCGCCAGTCGCCGGTATCGCTACACATCAACGGATCATTTGCATCGGACCACGGGCCCTCGTGCTTGAAATACTTGTTTGACGGCATACCCCCCCCTAAAGTTTGCGAATACGAATATGATAACCCTACACCCCTTAGTAAAATACCCCTCACCTTTGTAACTATTTCATAGCTGTTAAATAGCGACAGGCCGATTACATTGTCAAGTAAAAAATTTTATTCCAATCCAATAAAATGGTGGATATAAATAATAAGAAGCAATACTTATAGGATTCGCACAGGTTTCAGAATATTCCAATTAGTTGATAGGTCAACTATAATAAACCCCGGAACCGGCCCGGATATCAATTGCGTCGTGAAACCTGCACCAACGCGTCGGGGCAGACGCAAAAAAAAGCCAGGTGTTGATTCAGGTTTTTTTGACTTCCAGCGCCTTCCTGACAACAGTTGCCAGCTCTTTTCCGGAAAACGGCTTCTGAATAAAGCACCCCCCCTTGTCCAGAACACCGTGGTGGGCGATAATCTCGGCTGTATACCCTGACATGAAAACACATTTGATATCCGGATAGATGGATTTCAAGCATTTTGACAGCTGGCGTCCGTTCATTTCCGGCAGAATCAGATCCGTGAGAAGCAGACGGATCTCCCCTGCATGCGCCTTGGCTCTGTCCAGGGCCTGGCTGGGAGTGGCTGCTGCCACCACGGCAAACCCCCAGCCCTGGAGGAGGATTTGGGTTAACTTCAGGATTGACGGGTCATCCTCCACCAGCAAAATCGTCTCTCCGCTGCCCTGGGGAATCTGTCCCAGGACTTTGCCATGAAGATCAACGGGCTTGTCGCCGCACCAGGGAAGATAGAGCTTGATGCGGGTTCCCTTTCCGACTTCTTTTGTCGTAAAGTAAGGATCAAAAACCCGGTTGCGTATTCCAGGCTCAATGCCGTGTCCGGTATCGCTGACAATCAACTCGATATACGCACCCGGAATTAATTTCCGGCAGTTGATCAAGGTTTTCCGGGTCACTTGAACCGGTCTTGTTGTCACCGTCAAGACACCCCCCTTTTCCTCCATTGCATGGGCGGCATTGGTGTACAGATTTATCAATATCCGATGAACCTGGGTGGGGTCTGCATTTACCATCCAGGCAATTTTAATCGCTTTCAAGTTTCCCAATACAGGTGGCTGCCCGGGCAATTTCATCAGGGCGATATCCACGTTCCCCAGTATGATTCCAAGGATATTGTTAAAATCATGGGCCATTCCGCCCGATAAAGTGCCGACGGCTTCCATTTTTTGGGTTTGCCGCAGCTGGGGCTCGAACTTTTCTTTATCCGCCTGGACAGCCACCTGTCACGGACAAATAGACCCCGTCGTATTGGCTTATTCTCCCCCCAAAAGCCCTTACTATGGCTGCCAGCATATCTTTATCAACCACGGAGTTACGGGTGTTAAAACCGATGAGCCGGTCTTTGGAACTGCCGAGAATTTGACACAAATTGTCATTTGCAGCCGTGATCACTCCCGATTTATCCAGATGGACAAGGGCCAGGGGAGAATGTTCGAAAATCAGTCTGAATTTATCTTCGCTTTGCCTTAAATCCACCTCAATTTTCTTTCGTTCATTGAGTTCTTCTTTCAGATCCATGGTCTGTTTTTAACCTGGCGCTTCAACGAAAAATTCCATGCCGCCACCACAAACAGCGCACTAGAGAGTATCAGAAAAAATACAAGCATCGGCACCCAGTCAAATGGGGGAGAGATGTCATGGGAAATCCATTTCTCGTAAATTTTTTGCCGCTCTCCGGCATCAATGGAAGCCAATGCCTTTTCAAGAATCGAATAACTTCTGGATTTGCTTTTTGAATAAAAGGGACAGAGGCATACCCATTAACAACGGCAATCCGCATACCACCGCTCCAATTCCCCCTCAAATAGGGTCCTCGCGATAATGACATTGGGAATCGTTAGATACGGCCGGGTGAACACCAGGTATCCGGATCGCTCTGGCGTGTTTTGAAGATTGCCCAAAACATCAATCTGTCCCTGTTTTGCACCTTCAATGGCTTCATTCCAGGTTCTCCGATGGATTCTGTCAAATTTTGCGCCGATCTTCTCTTCGATTATGGTGATATAATCTGCTGTAAGGCCCCTGTGAATACCGTCACCATCGACAAATTCGATGGGCGGATAATTGGCAACAGGCGCGTATCGTATCTGCTGTCCATGTTGTCTGAGCATTACTTGACAATGGGAAACTTGTTTTTCGCCCAGTCCGCAATGCCGTGTCTGAGATTAAAAATCCGACTGAACCCGCTGTCAATCAGAATTTTTGCGGCAACCGTGCTTCGGTTGCCCGTGGCGCAATAAATCAGGATGGGATCATCCTTAAATCCTGCCAATTCCTCCAGGCGCGTCTGCAATTGTCCGATTGGGATCAGGACGGAATTTTCAATATGCCCCAGGGCATACTCCTGGGGCGTCCTGACATCCAGGATCAGCGGGCTGAACACCGCCATCACCTCCATGGCTTTTTGGGCAGAGACCGCCTCATAATTAATTGGATTGTATTCAACAACCGTAAGGTTTCCGGCAAGGGAGCCAATGAAAAGATCGAATACGCCGGTCTCTTTCATCTTAAAATAGGGGGCCTTTTCCACAGGGGCTGTCAAGGGTTCTTCAATGGACAGGGAAGGAATGGAGACAATCGTATCCGGGGCAGCCGTTCCAATATCAAACTTTATATAATCCCCCCGGAAAACGATCCATTCAAGGGGTTCTCCCTTGCCTGGGACCGGCAGCACCCGGAATCCGTCAACCAGCTGTCCCGATGGTTCCGGCAGGGTGACGGCACCGATGTTCTGAGCACAGAAAAAGAACAAAATTCCGATCGTTATTTTAATCAAACTGGTTTGGGTTGCCATGGTTTTTTTTCCTTTAACTTTTCCCATGCAGCTTCAGGGTGGCGGCATAGGGTGAAAAGAGCGCTTCATAATCTTTTAGCCCCTTTTTAAACAAGAGGCTGATATGGTCAATTTCACGGGTGTTGACCACCAGGTTCGCACTATGGGTCAGGGCTTCAAGGTCAAAAAGGGTATGAAAAGAAGCCCCCACGAGAATATAATAAATCTTGCGCCGTTTGGCCATGCTCATTTGCATCATGAACTTGTGGAAATCCTGCTCATCAATTGGTTTTCCTTCTTGGCCGGAAAAAACCACCACGGCGTACTCCTTAAACCGCATGCTGTCAATGGCCTGGTCAACACTTGCGGGAATATAGATCTGGTATTGATTCTCCTCCAGGCCCCGGCTCACTTTTTCCCGTAATTCTGGGTCCGGAATCAATACCATGGCCGTGGGCACATCCTCCAGAAGATCAGATTCCTTGAGCGCTCCTGACCGAAGCCAGGAAATATCCGGGGCCCGGGGAGGGATGACCTGGGTACTGCCGGCCGTTGCAGGTGCTGCTGCCTGGAGTGGCCAAGAAGCATTCCCCTCCTTATTGAGTTCAATGGGGGCCTTGCAACGGGGACAGGCAAACTTCAGGGTCCGGCCCGACACAAGCCCATCAAGGGCCTGTGACAATTTTTGTCTGTGGGCGTCTGAAAACCGCAGCATCCCGCTGCAGTGGGGGCAGTGTGAAATCATGGGGTTTCCTTATGAATGGGGGGGGTTAATCTGTTGCTTCATCTGATTCGTCCGTTTTCCAGTCAATGGACAACCCTTCAATGGCCGAGGTCTTTTCCCCCTTTTCCCGTTTCAGGATATCCATACCCTGGGACAGGATATTGCGATGGGAACAATAGGCAAAAGCCGTCTCTTCGGTTATGATATCCTCCTGGAACAAATCCAGGATATGCTGGTCAAAAGTCTGCATGCCAAATGCCTTTGAATTGTTGATCACATCATTGATGGTCTTGCCTTCGGATTCACCGTTGAGGATAATGTCCTTGATTCTCAGGTTCATTCCCAGAATCTCAAGGGCCGCAACCCTGCCCCCGCCGTTTTTGGGCAGGAGCCGCTGGCAGACAATGTACCGGATGGTATCTGCCAGGCGATGGCGGATCTGGGGCTGCTCCTCCTGGTCAAACATGCCCAGAATCCGGTTGATGGTCTGGCCTGCATCCACGGTGTGAAGGGTGGAGACCACCAGATGCCCTGTTTCTGCGGCAGAAAGCCCGATCTCCATGGTTTCCCTGTCCCGCATCTCCCCCACCAGAACCACCTTGGGCGCCTGGCGAAGGGCGGCCCGAAGCCCTGTGGGAAAACTATCAAAGTCGTTTCCCAGTTCCCTCTGGTTAAAGGTGGCTTTTTTATGGGGATGGACAAACTCAACCGGATCTTCCAGGGTCACCACATGGATAGACTTTTCCTCATTGATCTGATTGAGCAGAGCCGCCAGGGTGGTGGATTTTCCGGAGCCGGTTGCTCCTGTCACAAGAATCAGTCCGTTTTTCTCCTCTCCCATCCGGTGAAAAATCTCGGGAAGTCCCAGCTTCTGGATACTTGGAATGGTGGTTTCAAGCTTCCGCAATATCGTGGTCAGATGATTCTTCTGTTTGAAAATATTCACCCGGAACCTAGCCTTATTGCCGAGCCAATAGGACATATCACAGGACCCGGTTGTGACGAGATCTTCCAGGAGCCTGGGATCATTGTTGATCAGGTTCAGGGCAAAAACCTCTGCCTGGAAGGGAGTTAATTCCTTGAAAGGCGGCTCCACCGGCACATTGACAAGCTGGCCAGAGGACTCCACCTGGAGGGACTTGCCCACGGTCACATTCAGATCGGACACATTGCCGAAGCACTCCAGCATGCAGGTGATCCAATAATCAATTTCAGGCTGTTTCATGGTCTGGTTCCTTATCTTCAATGAATTGGGCATGGCCTGCATTCCTGTTCAGAATGCTTCACCCTGCCGCAATTAAAAAAAAATCAGATCATCTCTATTTTAAGGAATA
>JAHIVS010000681.1 GCA_018816605.1 Pseudomonadota bacterium | reverse complement strand
TTTAAAGGAGATTCCCCCATGACCGATGCAACCCTTCTAGCCCTGGACCGCCTGCGAGACTTTTCCATGCTCAAGTGGTATGTCGTCCCTCTTTTGTCCATTACTTTTTACATCTATACCCGGGAGATCAAGGAAGCCCGCCAGACCCGGAACTGGAATGCCGTTCTGGCAGGCCTTACCATTTTCGGCGTTGACTTTTTCAATGAAACCTGGAACAGCTGGGTCATGGTCCTTTCCGGCCGATCCGCCTTCTGGACGGCGCCCGGGGACACGGCACTGAGAATCTTTGTGGGCTGGAACATTGAAATCATGTTCATGTTTTCCATCCTGGGCATTGTCTATTACCACTCCCTGAACGAAGACAAAAATGCCAAAATTCTCGGCATCCCGGACATGTGGTTCTGGGCCATCGGCTATTCCGCCTTTAGTGTGTTTATCGAATGTTTCTTAAACCTGGGCGGCCACCTGGTCTGGGAATATCCATTTTGGGGAAGGTCCTCCCAGGGCGTCTGGCTGATCTTTCTCATCGGCTATTTTCATTTTTTCTGTGCCGCCATCTTTGTCATCACCCGAAAGACCCTGGGCGCAAAGCTTATCACCATCGGGATCATCTATTCGGTCCCGATTTTCATGAATATCCTGGGCCTGGGCGTCTTTAAATGGAACTATTAACCCCGGCCAGATGAGAGGCCCCGCAAGGCCTTCCCTAAAATACATCCCCGGCCTGCATAAAAAGCAGACCGGGGATGGTGAAGCTCCAATAACCTTTGTTACAAAAAATCACCTGGCAGCAGTTCTTGCCTGTTCCAGCCAGTTGTCCCAAAGGGCCTGATTTTCGGAAATCCATTCCGAGGCATGACCTTCCACATCTTTTTGTGATTTTTCCCCTTCCGTCATTTTTGTATTCTGGGCATTGATGTCTGCCAGGGGAATTGTAAACACCTCAAAAAATTTTTTAGCAGCCGGATTCTTTGCTGTAAATTCTTTGTTGGCAACAATACGGATATCGGACACAACAAATCCAAGCTTGATCGGGTCTGTCACGGCGCCTTCAATCCCTGACTGGGTCATGCGGTCAACGGCCGCGGCCTGGGATTCTTTGGGCATAATTTGGGGAACATTGATCCACATGACATCCTGACCGGGCTTGAGCTTGAAAATCGTCCAGTTGGGAGCCCAGGTATAAAAGAAGATGGGCTCGCCTGACTTGTATGCGCCCAGGGCCGACGCCATGCCTGCCTCATAGGAGGCTTTAACCGGGTTAATATAATCATCCAGCGCATACACCTTCATGTGATGGCTGATCACATTTTCACAGCCCCAGCCGGGCGGGCAGGCCGTTAAATCTGCTTTGCCGTCACCGTTCTTGTCAAAGGCTTTTCTGACCTCTTCCCGTTTAAAATCGTCCAAAGAGGTGATCTTGTATTTTTCAACATCTCTTTTTGACACCAGGTATCCCTGGAGGCCGCCGGCTTTGACCACATGGCCGTAGGTGTCTGCCACATCATGAAAATTTTTGGGCAATTGGCTCTCATGGTTGGGAAACCATCCGTTTGTCCAATAATCCACATCCCCCAATGCCACTGATTTATAAAAAATGGGATTTTGAAGATCTTTTGGTTCTTTCACCTCATAGCCAAGGGCTTCAAGCCCCTGCCGGACAATGGCTTCCTGGAAGAAACCCGTGTTCCAGGTAGCCCTTGCAGGCTTCACTGTTACGCCTTCTCCCGGTTTGTCTGGCGACGCCCAAACCGTTGACGCCGTCATCACTATGCTGAGAAACAAAACCAACACCATTTGTTTAACTGTACTCATAAAGCCTCCTAAGCTTATCTTTAATTTACGGGTTATCTATGATTTTTCCCTGCCATGGACTGGGAGACCCGGTCCAATACCATGGCCAGCAGAACAATACTGAGGCCTGCCGTAACTGCCAGTCCTATATCCAGGGTGTTCAGCCCCAGAACCACCGGTGACCCAAGGCCTCCTGCACCGATCAGGGCGGCAATGACCACCATGGCCAGTGCCATCATGATGGTCTGATTAAGCCCTGCGAGAATGGTGGGCATGGCAAGGGGCACCTGGACCCTTAACAGCACCTGCCGCCGGTTAGCGCCAAATGCCAGGGCAGCTTCTATCAATTCTGGGTGAACCTGCCGGATACCCAGGCTTGTTAACCGGATAATGGGCGGCATGCAAAAAATGATGGTTGCCAGCACACCGGCTACATTTCCCACGGAAAACAGCATGACGATGGGCACCAGGTACACAAAGGAGGGGGTGGTTTGCATGGCATCCAGAAACGGCCTGCTCGTTTTGTCAAACCGGTCACTCCGCCCGGCTGCAATCCCTATGGGAATGCCCACGATGGTGCAGAACAATACAGAAGACAGCACCATGGCAAGGGTTGTCATGGTGTCCTCCCAGAAACCCAACAACCCGATAAACCCCATGGCAGCAATGGAAAAAACAGCCAGGCCCTTCCCGGAAAACCGCCAGGCAAGAAACGCAATTGCCAGGATGATGACAAAGGGCGGCAGGGCATTCAGTCCCATGTCAAACCCGATTAATGTTTTTTCCACCGGCCATTTGAGCAGTTGGAAAAATTCTCTGTGATTTTCCACAAGCCAGTCCACAAAAGTGGATATCCAGCCGTCCAGGGGAATTATTTTTTCTTCAAACATAACGTTACTCCATTTGGGGGGGAACACCATACCCTTACGAAGCGGTCTGGTCAGACTTATACAGGGTTTTAAGAAACCGGTTTTTTGATACAACGCCCAGATATTTATTGGCATCATCCACTACCGGAATGGGCCAGGGCCTGGATGCCACTTCGGAAAGAATTTCCTGCATGCAGTCGTTGGCATTTACTTTTCTGACATCCTTTAAAAAACAGGACTCAATGGGCTGGTTTGTCTGATTTTCATCAATGGCCTTCTGGAGGGTCTCAACAGATAGGATGCCAAGAAATCGATGATGGGAATCCAGAACATAGGCATATTCCCTGTCCTTTGAACTCAATAATTCACGGGCAGAACGAATTCCCCCGAGTTTTGTTTTGGTAATCGTGGTTTGCGAGTCTGTCAGGATATCTCCGGCCGAGATGACATTGGTGGGATCCACCCCCCTGAAAAATGCCCTCACATAATCATCTGCCGGGTTCTGCAGAATTTCTTCGGGAGAGCCGACCTGAACCACGCATCCGCCTTCCATGATTGCGATCCTGTCTCCGAGCCTAAGGGCCTCATCCAGGTCGTGGGAAATAAATACAATGGTTCTTTTGCTGTCATCCTGTAGCTTGAGCAATTCATCCTGCATTTCCGTCCGTATCAGGGGGTCAAGGGCGGAAAACGCCTCATCCATGAGCATGATATCAGGATCAACGGCCAAACCCCTTGCCAGCCCCACCCGTTGCTGCATCCCACCGCTGAGCTGATCCGGATATTGGTCCTCCCATCCTTCCAGCCCGACCTGGACAAGGGCTTCCATGGCCCGGGCTGTCCTCTTTTCAGGTGCCACCTTGGCCATTTCAAGCCCAAAGGCTGTATTCTCAAGAACGGTCATATGGGGCATCAGCGCGAAAGATTGAAAAACCATGCTCATATGGTTCAGTCGGAAACGGACAAGATCGTTCTGGTTCATGGCGGTTATATCCTTGCCACCGACAATGACTTTCCCGGCGGACGGTTCAATAAGCCGGTTCAACATTCGCACCAAGGTGGATTTGCCAGACCCTGAAAGTCCCATGACAACGAAAATTTCACCTTCCTTTATTGTAAAACTCGCACCATTCACACCAACATTCATCCCGGTTTTTTCAAGGACAGCATTCTTGTCATGGCCTTGCTGGAGCAGCGAAATTGCTTTTTGTGGGTCAGGCCCAAACACCTTATACAAATTTTTAATTTCTATTTTATCCATTCATTTCTCTTAATGTTGTGTGCCGGAAAAATCGACAGACCCGCAGAAGACCTCCCTGTTGAAGTTAAAAACATATACATATCGTATACAATGTATTTTGTCAAATTTATATCAGGCTCGATTGTAATAAAAATATTCAAAGATGATTTATAATCAGTAATTTAGACTAATATTGTTTAAAAAAATTTAATTATTTTATAGTTAGAACACTTTGTATAAATAGGTGTGAATGAATCTGCGATTGCCCAGGTTCTGAAAATAGATTAAGATCATTTTATAAATCCCTCAACTTTCGGAACTGGTTGATTTTACATGCCGAAGTCCGACAGTTGAGTAAATACATTAACGCTACACTTATAAAAGCCGGAACAAAAAGCAATGAATGGATTAGACGAACAAAGGAGCAGGGACCTGTTAATCGCCCTCAGAAAAATCATACAGGCAATTGATATCCATTCCAGGATGCTGAACAAGTCTTTTGGGCTGACAGGTCCGCAACTTATTGTGCTTCAGGAAATATCAAAACAGGATAATATTTCGGTAACGCCCTTGTCAAAAATCACCAGCCTCAGCCAGGCAACTGTCACAGACATTACCAAGCGCCTTGAGAAAAAGGGATATCTTTTGCGCAGAAAACGCCAAGATGACAAGCGGGCGGTGAGCCTCTCGCTTTCTGAAACCGGAAAAGAAATCATAAAAGACCTGCCGCCGCTGTTACAAAAAACCTTTACCCATCGGTTTTCAAAAATTAAAGAATGGGAGCAGCTCATGATCATAAGTGCATTTGAGAGAGTGGTCTGCCTTATGTCTGCCCAAGAGATTGACGCCTCTCCGATCATGGTCACCGGGCCGATAGATGAACAAAACAATCTGTCCTGATCCAGAACCTTATCATATGATATCGGTGCGCCTCCGGCTCCCGGGGAATCACCCCCCCTCTGGGCTTTCCGGACCAGCACCTCAAAGCAGGCCCTTAGGTCCGGTGGCAAATTATAAGGTTTTTTTTCAAATGATACACTGGAGCCATGGAGCTCAAATCGTTT
>JAHIVS010000680.1 GCA_018816605.1 Pseudomonadota bacterium | reverse complement strand
TGCTGTACAAAGAAGCAAGGGAACTGGGGGTTATTTTTATCCGCTACGATGTGGACAAAAAACCGGTGGTGCTCATTGAAAAAGACGGGCTTAAAATCTCATTGAACGACCATGTCTTAAACCGGCCGGTCACCATTGATGCAGATCTTCTGACCCTGGCTGCGGCCATTGTGCCCAGAAAGGACGAACGCCTTGCCAATTTCTTTAAAGTGCCCATGAACGACGAAGGCTTCTTTATTGAAAAACATGCCAAGTTGGGGCCTGCAGAATTTGCAACTGCCGGCGTGTTTCTGGCAGGATCCGCCCACTATCCAAAACCTGTCAATGAAGCAATTACCCAGGGAAGAGCCGCAGCCTCCAGAGCTGCAACCTTACTTTCCAAGAAAGACAATTTGTTTACCAGCGGGAGCATTGCCAGTGTGAATGTAGAAAAATGCAGTTCCTGCGGTGTCTGCATATCCATCTGCCCCTATTCCTCTCCGGGGTTTATCAGTGAGGGGCGTTTTGAAGGCAAGGCAGAAATAAACGGGGTTTTGTGCAAGGGGTGTGGACTGTGTGTGGCCTCCTGCCGTTCCGGTGCCCTGCATCTTAGAGGATTTGACACAAACCAGATTTTTTCACAGATATTTGCCCTTGGTGAAGTGGTCTAAAGGAGATAGAGATATAATGGCTGAAAAAGATATAAAAATTGTAAGTTTTCTTTGCAACTGGTGCTCATACGGAGCCGCCGATCTTGCAGGGGTCAGCAGGATGGAGTACCCGGCCGACATCCGGGTGATCCGCATCCCCTGTTCCGGCAGGATGAGTCCTAAATTTATTTTGTCTGCTTTCAGGGAAGGTGCTGATGCGGTCTGGGTGTCCGGTTGACATCCCGGTGAATGTCATTACCTGGATGGTAATTATTATGCACGCAGAAAATTTGCTTTAATGGGAAACCTTCTGGAGCACATGGGAGTTGAAAGGGACAGGGTCCATTTTTCCTGGATTTCTTCGGCCGAAGCCACAAAATTTGTGGATGTGGTCAAAGAAATTTCCGAGAAGGTCAGAGCACTGGGGCCCAATAAAAAATTTGTAAAGGACTATAATTAAAAAGGTTATTTTTATGGATACCTGTATACAGAAAATCAGGGAGCTTGCAGCTGACCTCCTTGAGCGAGGGGAAGTGGAAAAAGTGATTGGTTTTGCACAAGGAACCATTCCCATGGCAACCAGTCCCATTTCCGTTGGAACCAAACAAGGGGTGGACAACCTTGTTTTCAATTCAACATGCGGACTGAACCTTGCCAATTTTGCTTCCAGACAAAAAGGAAAAATTGCGATTATTGCCAAGGGTTGCGATTCGAGAAATATTGTTACCCATATCGTTGAAAATCAACTTCAAAGGGACCAGGTTTATATTATCGGGGTTCCCTGCAACGGCATGGTGGACAAATTCAAAATTGCGGCCCTTTTTGAAGATGAGATCACAGGATTTGCAGAAGACGGCGGCACCCTGACCGTCTCATCATCATTACAGACAAAAACGTTAAAAAAACAGGAGTACCTAAGGGAAAACTGTCTCCTGTGCACCCATAAAAACCCGGTGCTCTATGATGTTCTGGCCGGAGAGCTTGTGGAAGAACAAGTGCTTGAAAATGCCTTTCCCGATGTAGATAAAATTGAAGCCATGGATGTGGATGGGCGCTGGCAGTATTTTCAACGCCTGACCCAAAATTGCATCCGGTGTTATGCCTGCAGGAATGCCTGCCCCATCTGCTATTGTCCCACTTGTTTTGTGGACGAAGCCGGCCCCCAGTGGGTGGGAAAGGGACAGAACAAGACAGATGTGGATACCTTTCATTTTTTAAGGGCTTTCCATTGTGCGGGACGGTGCACCGATTGCGGTGCCTGTGTTGAGGCCTGTCCCATGGGGATCAATGTCAGGGATTTCACCAGAAAGCTGAACAAAGACGCTTTGGAACTTTTTGGCTGGGAAGCCGGCCTTGATATTTCCAAACGGCCGCCTCTGGATGCATATAGTCCCCAGGATCCTGATGATTTTATCAAGTAAATAAAAAGGGCATACAATGAAATTTATAACAATTGATAAAAAAGACTGGACCAAAGGCATTGATAACTCCAGAAAGACCTATCAGCTTTTTGGCCCGGTTAAAGATGAAAAAAACGGGTGCAAGATCACAAAACTGGATACGAATGTCCTTCCTGATATGGACTACCATGAGTCGGTCCTGTCGGCAAAGTCGGTTCTTTTTCCCCAGACTGAGACTATTTTAACGACCAGCCTTAACGAATCGGTAGAAGAGCACCATGTCATGAAACGGGCAAAAAACGATTATACGCCCCGGGCGGTTTTGGGTATCCGGCCCTATGATGCCAAAGCCATTGGTCTTGTGAAACTCAACTTTGATACCAAGGAGTATCGGGATCCCTATTGGTGTGATGCCTATGAAGCCACCACCTTTATCGGACTCGGCATAACCCGGCCCGGACCCTTTGACTTTTCTACTTCAGTGGGCTGCGGCCCCTTTTGTGAAGAAGGTCTGGACATCCTTTTGGCAGACCTTGACGACAAATATCTTGCCAAGGTGATCACCCCCAAAGGTGAGGCCTATGCCGCTGCCTGCGGATTTGATACCCCGGCCGATGACAAGGAGAGCCAGGCCTTGTTTGATATCCTCAGAAAAGAAGCGGAAAAAAACATTTCCACTTCTGTGGACACGTTGAACCTGAAAGAAAAAAATCTTCTGGATCTCCATGAGGCACCCTTTTGGGATGATGTGGCATTCGCCTGCATTAATTGCGGTACCTGCACCTATGTGTGTCCCACCTGCTGGTGCTTTGATATCCAGGATGAGGCCAAGCTCAAGGAATCCGCAAGATTCAGAAACTGGGATACCTGTATGTCGCCGCTGTTTACCCGGCATGCCACGGGGCACAACCCCAGGGGAGCCAAGGTTCAGCGCGTCCGCCAGCGGTTCATGCACAAGTTAAAATATTTTCTGGATAAATACGACCAGGGAATCATGTGTGTCGGATGCGGGCGCTGTGTGAAGAGTTGTCCGGTAAACATCGACATCCGGCAGGTTGCCCATACCATGAATACTTATGAGAAAAAAGATTAGCGAACAAAAGGAGCCAAAGACATGGAAAACCCCTATATGCCGTATCCAGTTCGCATTGATGATATTGAAATTGCAACTGAAGACAGATCCCTTAAAACATTTAAATTTGTTTTTCTCAATCAAGGGGATGAAGAAAAATTTGCCTACCATGCCGGACAATTTGCAGAACTTTCCATTCCCGGTGTGGGCGAGATTCCCATTGGTATTGCCTCATCCCCGGTTGAAAAAGGATTTGTAAAATTTACGGTTTTCAGAACCGGCGTGGTCACTTCCCATCTGCACAACATGAAGGTGGGAGATATCATGGGACTCCGGGGTCCCCTGGGCAACTGGTATCCCTGGGACAAGCTTGAGAATAAGAATGTGGTGATTATCGGCGGCGGCTTTGCCTTTACCACCCTGAGGTCCTCCATTGTTTACATGCTGGACCCTGCAAACCGGTCAAAATTCAAGAACATTGATGTGGTCTACGGTGCCAGATCCCCCGGCATGCTGCTCTATCGCGAGGAATTGTTCGAATGGGAAAAACGGGATGACATCAACATGCACATCACCGTGGACGGCACGGATGATCCGTCCTGGAAGTACCATAAAGGCTTTGTCCCCCAGGTGGTGGAACAAAATGCACCCCAGGCCGATGCAGATACCTATGCCATCATCTGCGGACCGCCCATTATGATAAAGTTCACCCAGCCTTCCCTTACAAAACTGGGGTATAAATCCCATCAGATTATCATGTCACTTGAAAACAGAATGAAGTGCGGTATCGGGATGTGCGGACGGTGTAATATCGGGAAAGAACTGGTGTGTAAAGATGGGCCGGTCTTTACTCTTGATGAAATTAACCTTACCCCCAAAGAATATTAAATCTGTCGATTTAAAGGAGGCAATTTTTTTAAAATTGCCTTATTCTTTGTTGACAAGTATTCGATGCTGGGATATGTTTAGTTTTCAATTATCGATATGACTATTGAAGCCAAGACAGATTGTCTTAAACATGATAGATAATAAAACTTTTTACTGGAGGAAATTTTAAATGGCAAATATTGAGTTTAATGGAAAAACATTCGACATAGATGAAGACGGATTCCTTCTTGATTACAATACATATTGTGATGAGTGGGTAGACTATGTAAAAAGTCAGGAAGGTATCGACGAGCTGTCTGACGAACATTGGCAGCTGATCAAAGTTCTTCAGGACTATTACGAAAAAAACGGTATTGCCCCCATGGTTCGTGTTTTGTCCAAGCTTACAAAATTCAAACTGAAACACATCTATGAATTGTTTCCTTCAGGACCTGGTAAAGGTGCATGTAAAATGGCCGGTCTTCCGAAACCGACCGGATGTGTATAGTTAAATACGTATCCATTTTTTTTTAGGTTATAAAGGCTCTGTTTTTTTAAGCAGAGCCTTTATTTTATATTGCCAGGGAGTTGATGATGACCCTACTCGATGAAACCAATAAAAAAATTCTCAATACGATTCAGCTCGATTTTCCCATTGATCCAAGGCCTTTTCAAAAAATTGCGGAAAAACTGGATCTTTCCGAAGATGAGCTTCTCCTTCGGGTCAACACCATGAAAGAAAAAATGCTGATCCGGAGAATCGGCGGGAATTTCAGTCCCGACCGGCTCGGATATTATTCAACCCTTTGTGCTGCAATGGTGGAAGAAGACAAAATTGATCTGTTCACCCAAACGGTCAACTCCTATTCCGGGGTTACCCATAATTACCGGCGGGATCATAATTTTAATATCTGGTTCACCTTCATTGCCCCTTCGGTGGACATCATAAAAAAAAGCCTGGAAGAAATCTCCGGGAAAACCGGTGTAAAAACCATATTAAACCTGCCGGCCACACGGGTCTTTAAAATATCTGCCAATTTTAAAGTATGAAACAGCTTCGGGTTGCCCTTGTCATTCAGAAGAGCATTCCGGGCGCATTTGAAAAAAATTTATCTGCCTGTCTGAAGGCCGTTTCCGCTGCAGCCTCGCAAAATGCAGACATGGTGGTCTTTCCCGAATTGAACCTGACCGGATATATGACAGGTCCTAAGATTGCATCCATTGCAGCGCCTGTTTCAGGGCCATGGGTTCAGTCTCTGGCCGGAACTGCCGACCAACTGGATATCTGCATTCTGGCCGGCATTGCAGAAAAGGCAGACAATAGCCGCATATATGCCTCTCATCTTGTTTTTTCTCCCTTCAAGCCCCTGGAAAGCTACCGAAAAATCCATACGGCTCCCAATGAGAAATCCTATTTGTCGCCGGGAAACACGGCCGGTCTCTTTGCCCATAAAACCGTTCGTTTCGGCATTCAGCTCTGCTATGATGCCCACTTTCCTGAGCTATCCACCCGCATGGCTGTTCAAGGAGCCGATATTGTGTTTATCCCCCATGCATCGCCCAGGGGCAGTTCCCTGGAAAAATACCAGTCATGGATGCGGCATTTAACTGCCAGGGCCTTTGATAACGGAATTTTTATTGCGGCCGTGAACCAGACCGGAGACAATACCAGGGGACTTGTTTTTCCGGGTCTGGCGCTGTTGATCGGGCCGGATGGAAATATTGTCTCCAAATGCCTTGATTCAAAAGAAACCATTCACATGGTCGACCTAGACCTGTCAGCCCTGAACAGGGTGAGATCCCACAGAATGCGGTATTTTCTGCCGAACCGGAGAACGGATCTGTTCGGTTCATAGAGATGGAATTCCTGACACAACTCAGCCGACATGGGCACTATTGAGCAATTTGGCTGTTTCTGTTTTGAATGTAGGCATTTCTGACGGCCACATAGGGATCCAGGGAGGCTTCTTTCAAAGCTTCATAATCCCCGATCCTGAAAGAGGTTTTGTTGATTCTATCAATGGAATTGACACCCAGGCTCACCTCCCAGGGTTCCACATAATTGACAGGGGTAATAAACCAGTCCCCTGCCCTTCCTAGGACATCCCGGAAAGTTGAAGGTCCCAATACCGGCAATACCAGGTAAAACCCGTTTCCGATGGACAGGGCGCCAAGGGTCTGGCCCAGGTCTTCATCCGAGGTTTTCATATTCAAATGCTTTTGGGCAACCTGGTTAAATCCCAGAATTCCCGCGGTTGAGTTAACCAGAAAAATACCCACTTCATCCGAGGCCGGTATCAGTTTTCCCTGGAGAATATTGTTGATAAATCTGACGGGAAACAGAAGATTATGAAAAAAATAATTGACCCCGTTCCGCAGGGGGGGGGGGGTAACAAATTTATACCCCTGGGCAAGGGGTTTTAGTGCATAGAAATAAAGAAAATCATTGAATGCGTACATGGCATAATTGAAATAATAGAGAGGATCTGCCACCATTTTTTCCCCATCGATCGGGTCTTCAAAGTCTTCAAGAAGAGGGTCTTCTTGGAGCGTTGCCAAATCCTGTTTGGTCACATCATTCTGGGCAAGCGCAATGGCATTTTCCGATACAGATTCAATCACCGGAATAATTTTAAGGGATTCATCCTTTGCCTGGCTGGTGGAAACTACAAAGAAAATCCCCATGATCAGTGAAAAAAACAAAATAATAGCCGGATTTTTCATTTTTTAACCTTTTCCATAAATTATTTCATAAAGGATTTCAGGTGTTTGTGATCTTTGGGGAACACTAATATTTAAGGTGCGTGTTCAGGTCTGTCACAAAAGGAATCCTAGGGTTTTTCATTGGCGAAAATAAATTTTCTCACCAAAGATTCAATATTCAGGGAGGATTCGGTATTGTCGATCCTATCTCCATCACCCAATATATCGTCAGCCCCCCCCGGTGAAATATCTATATATTTTTGACCTATTATACCAGAAGTTTTAACAGAGGCAATACTATCTTCGGATAATTCAATCTCGCGATCGATACTGAAGACCACTTTTGCCAAAAGTCGTTCCCTGTCGATACTGATTCCAGAAACATTTCCAATTTCCACCCCGGCTATTTCCACCCGGGCTCCGTCCTTGAGCCCTGAGACCGAAGAAAAATACCCATATACTGAATATCTATCCTGGGAGAAATAACGGAACTCCCCAATGGAGATGACCAGGTATCCGATACAGATTACGCCTGCAATAACAAACATTCCCACGTAAAATTCTATTTTTCGCTTGTCCATAGTTTTCCTCTGATTCTTATCTTTTGATCCATGGGCGACACCTCTATTCTTCGCCCTGGATGAAGGCATTTACAATGTTGCTGTGAGTGTGCAGGATATCGTCCTTGGTGCCTTGAAAAACAATCTTCCCTTCATCCAGCATGGCAACCTGCTGGGCTAGATCAAAAATTTCCGGAATATCGTGGCTGACAATAACGGCAGTAAATCCGAATTGTCTCTGGTATTCCTCAATCATGGTATGAACCTTTTTTTTTCTGATCGGATCCAGTCCCGTGGTCGGCTCATCGAATAATACCACCTGGGGATCTGTGACAAGGGCCCTTGCAAGGGCAACCCTCTTTCGCATTCCGCCCGATAGCTGGAAGGGAAATTTTTCCCCGATGGGCCCAAGTCCAAGCTGGTGCATTCTTAGGTTTACGCGTTCTTCAATGGTGGCTTTCGGATATAAGCAATTTTCTGCCAATGGTAAGGCGATATTATCAAAAACAGTCAGAAAATCAAACAGGGCATTTTCCTGGAACATATAACTGAGTTCTTTTTTAAAGCGAAGTTTATCTTTTGGGGGCATGGAATGAAGGGGAATCCCCCGGATCAGCAATTCTCCCGAATCCTGGCTGACAAGCCCGATAATGTGCTTGAGCAAAACCGATTTGCCCGTGCCGCTCTTACCAATAACCGCCAGGATATCTCCCTGGTATATGGACAGGTTGACGCCCTTGAGCACCTGGTTGGAACCAAAGCTTTTCTGAATATCAACAAATTGAATCAATGGCAGGGTCATTTTTTTAAACCAGAAAATAGGTAATGATATAATCTACGATTAATATATAGACACAAGATTGAACCACAGAGTTTGTGGTGGCCATGGACACCCCCTTGGCACCATAGCCTTGTGTGGTGCTCAAATGGGTGTAGTATCCGCGATAGCAGCAGATGGTGGTGACCACAATTGCAAATACAAATGACTTGAGAAAACCGCCGAAAATATCTATTAGCCTTACACTTTCGACCACTTTGTCCATATAGACCGACTGGTTGATTCCCATCATCAGGGATCCGGTCAGATATCCGCCAAATATGCCCACCACATCAAAAATAGCGGTCAGGAGAGGGAAACTGATCAAGGCTGCCACAATTCGTGGTGAAAACAAAAAACGGATGGGATTGATCTGCATGGTCTCCAGGGCATCAATCTGCTCTGATATCCGCATGACACCAATTTCGGCAGCAATGGCAGACCCTGCCCTGGCCGTAATCATGATAGCCGACAGAACAGGGCCAAGCTCCCTGATAATGGAAAGGGATACGGCAGCTCCCAGTGCCGCCTCAGACCCAAAGGTGACGAGGGTATAATACCCCTGAAGGCCCAGAACCATGCCGGTGAAAAGTCCGGTCAATACAATGACAAATAGAGATTTTGCCCCGATAAACCAGGTATGGTCGCAAATTTTGTCCACTTGAAACGGCCGCACAAAAATCCAGGCCACGCCAGAGATAAAAAACAGGGTCATCCGCCCAATGGATGTCACGGCGTCCAGGGTTGCCCCCCCGATATTTTCAATTTGTTTTGTATCCATGGGCTTGTTTATATAGGGTTTGGCCCTAAAAGACAAGATCCCTTTGATTTCAATTTGTCTGATTAAGTGGCAATGTCAATTGACACGTAATAAAAATAATTGTACGTATATAGACAGAAGACACATATGAATTATCCATTTCCCAGTTCAAAGGAAAAAATATATGGCCCAGAAAATAACATTGAGCATACCCGACCTGCTCCACGACAAACTCAAGGAATGGCGAAATTCTTTTAATTTTTCCAAAATGTTCCAGGAAGCACTGACAGATGCCATTCAAAAGAAAGAGGAATTTCAGAAACGCTTTTCCGAAGATTTTGACTTGTCGGAAATCATCAAGCGGCTTCACCAGGAAAAAATGATCTGGGAAAAACAATTTTTCAAATCCGGAAAGAATGAAGGCATAAAATGGGCCCGGTCTGCCCATTATGAAGACCTTTTGTACGTGGTGCACTTTAAGGATACGTATGAGCTGACCAATGATGTAAAATTTAAACCCTATTTTGAACAGGTCCATGACACCCATGAGTTGGGCAAATATGCCAGTGACAATGTGGTGGATCACGAACTCATGTTCATGGACGGATGGTTTTACGGTGTGAATGAATTCTGGGCCCAGATAAAGGAACAAATCTAAATTGAAATCTGACATAAAACAGAGGGCTGACATTCTGGGGATTGATGCGGGGTCCGTGAGTGTCAGCATCGCCGCTTTGAACGAAAAAGGGGACGTCTTCCACCGGGCCACCGCCCATCACCATGGGGATGTAAAAGAGTGCCTTCGGAATCTTCTGGCCGATGCATCCCTTAAAAATGTCGGTTATGTATCCAAGACCGCCTCGACCCCTTCCAATGTTTTTTCCCATGCCCTCTTTGATGAGCAGGTGTGTGTGATACGGACGGCCAAACATCTCCATGGCATCTCCTTTAGCGGAATTTTACACATCGGGGGGGAAAAATTTTTTCTCAGCCTGTTTGATGAACTGGGCAATTATGTCGGTGCAAAACAAAATTCTTCCTGTGCGGCCGGAACCGGCAGTTTTTTAGACCAGCAGGCCGGGCGTCTGAACCTGGCTGACTCAGGCCAGATCAGCCAGAAGGCCCTAACAAACAACAAGAAACGTCCGGATATTGCCACCCGGTGTGCTGTTTTTGCAAAAACCGATTTGATCCATGCCCAGCAGGAAGGATATGATATTGGACAAATTTGTGACGGGCTTTGCTTTGGTCTTGCCAAAAACATTGCCAATACCCTGTTCAAACAAAAGGCATCCGGGTCAAAAATTGTTTTTTGCGGCGGTGTGTCCAAGAATCTTTGTGTAAAGCACCACCTGGAAGCCATTACCGGTATAACGTTTTTTACGGATGAATATTCGCAAGTCTATGGTGCCGTCGGAGCTGCCTTGTGCCTGAAGGACCAGTTAAAACAAACCCATGACAAGCGCAGGGTCTTCAACCGTATTGAAGACTATTTTAAAGACACTTGTGTTCAAGAGAGTTACCGGTATCCAGAGCTTGTATTATCCTTATCCGATTATCCGGATTTCACCTGTTTTGATTCCCATATCACCGAAGGGGTGGAGGTGGATATTTATGCTGATCCGTCCTCTCTTTGCAGTGCCCACGGCTTTTTGGGCCTGGATGTGGGCTCCACCAGTACCAAATGCATTGTCATTGACCCAAAGGGCCTGCCCATTGCCGGATTTTACACCAAAACTGCATCCAGACCGGTCATGGCAATTCAAAAAATCTTTAAAGCCTGTGACCATTTTTTGCGTCAATACCATCCGGATCTTATCATTAAGGGCTGCGGGACAACCGGGTCCGGCAGACGGATCGCAGGCAAAATTATCGGAGCCGATCTGGAACCCGACGAAATAACCGCCCATGCAACTGCTGCCGTGAATCTGAACAAGGATGTGGATACCATTATTGAGATCGGCGGACAGGATGCAAAATTTACCCTTCTCAAGAACGGCATGGTCACCTCTTCTGTCATGAACACGGTCTGTGCTGCCGGAACCGGCAGTTTCATCGAAGAACAGGCAAGCAAACTGGGTTGCCCCTTATCGGAATATTCGGCAAGGACCGAAGGGGTTACCTCCCCTGTCTCCAGTGATCGGTGCACGGTCTTCATGGAACGGGATCTGAACTATTTTTTTGCAGAAGGGTATGCAAAAAATGAAATTCTTGCCTCTGTGCTCCATTCGGTTCGGGACAATTACCTGACCAAAGTCGCAAACATGGGAAAAATTGGCAATGTGATCCTTTTTCAGGGAGCTACCGCCCGAAACAAGGCTCTGGTGGCCGCATTTGAGCAAAAACTCAAAAAACCCATCCAGGTCTCCAAATTTTGTCATTTGACCGGAGCCCTGGGGGTCGCCCTGCTGGTCATGGCCCAAAAAGGGGATCAGGAAACCATCCAGACAGGTTTCAGGGGATTTGACCTGTGGTCAAAGGATATTCCGGTTCGTCAGGAAACCTGTCTTTTGTGCACCAACCACTGCAAACTGACCATTGCCGACATTGACAACGCCCCCCAGGCCTATGGTTTTTTATGCGGCAGGGATTATGAAACCCAGAAAATGGTGCCCCAAAAGAACCGCTATGATTTGATCCGACTGAGGAGACAGCACACCCAAATCAAGGATGTCACTAAGGATGTCCATGATTTTACCATTGGAATTCCGGCTGCCCTCCATTTGTTTGAAGACCTGGACTTCTGGCAACATTTTTTTTCAAATCTTGGGATAAAAACCATCACCAGCAAGGGATTGAAAAACCCGGTTCAACGGGGAAAAACCATTGCCAATGCGGAGTTTTGTGCACCGGTCGTTGCCTTGCACGGACATGTGGCCCATCTGATGGAAAAAGCGGATTATGTTTTTCTTCCCTTTTACTTTGAAGACAAACCAAAGGAAAACAAAACCCGCCGCCAGCACTGCTATTACACCCAGTTTACCCCGTCCATCATCGCCTGTCTTGGGGAAACGGACCAGAAAAGACTGATGTCGCCCATCGTTCAATATTTATATACCAGTTTTCATACCAAACTTGAATTGTACAAATCCTTAAAATCAGTGTCCCGAGAATTGTTTTTTTCCTTTTATGATATTGTTTTGGCCTATGACCGTGCCATGGAATTCAAACAGCAAAATCAGGTAAAATTAAAGGCGCTGTACCAAACGCACCACGGGCAGACACCCGGCGTTAAAGCGGTTCTTTTGGGAAGGCCCTACACGGTTCTCGCAGATTCCATGAACAATAATATTCCCGGTATTTTTGAACGCCTCGGAGTGAAAACCTTTTTTCAGGATATGCTGGATACCCAGGGGCATGATTTTTCACTGATCCGTCCCCTGCTCAAAGAAATTCACTGGAAGCATGCCGCCACCATTCTGGAAGCAACCTATATCGCTGCCACCACCAAGGATTTATACCCTGTGTATATCTCTTCTTTTAAATGTGCTCCCGATTCCTTTGGGGTGGATTATTTTAAAGAAATCATGGCCCATTTCGACAAGCCGTATCTTGTGCTCGAGCTGGACGAGCACGATTCTAGTGTGGGATACGAGACAAGGATAGAAGCGGCGGTTCGCGCCTTTACCAACCATTACCGCCATGGAGGTACCCCTTCCCAAAACAACTACTTTCATCCCTCCCATACGGCCTCCCTGGAGCAAAAAACCATTGTGTTTCCCAACTGGGACCATTTTACAGGCCAGTTGCTCGTGGCAACCCTAAAAAATGAAGGCTATGACGCCCTGTTAATGGAGGAAACCCAAACAACACTCAAACAGAGCATTCTGACCAATACAGGGCAATGCATCCCCCTCAATGCCATTGCCGCAGGATTCATCCACACAGTTAAACAACACGAGATTGACCCGTCCCGGGCAGTTCTCTGGCTCAATCGCTCAGAAATTGCCTGTAATATAAAAATGTACCCCTACCATATTAATAAAATTTTTGAGCGGGAACGGAACGGATTTGAAGATTCCCGGATCTACACAGGAGAGTTGTCCTTGTTTGATATCTCCTTTAAAGCTTCGACAAATGCATATTATGCCTATATGTTCGGAGGACTTCTTCGAAGTATTGGCTGCAAGATACGGCCCTACGAAGTCAACAAAGGTGAGACAGACCGGGTTCTGGCAACGGCCCTGTCCATCATCGGGGCGGCTTTCCTCACCGGAGGGTCCAAGGAAAAAGCCTTAAAGGAAGTCATTTCACAGATGACCAGAATCCAGGTAAAAAAGAATGTAAAACGGCCCAAGGTTGCCATATTCGGAGATTTATATGTCAGGGACAATGATATCATGAATCAGGACCTGGTCCATTTTATCGAAGCAAATGGCGGAGAAGTGGTCACCACACCCTATTATAAATATATCAAAATCATTGCCAACTCTTATTTTAAAAAATGGTTCAAGGAAGGCAAGTACCTGAGCCTGATTTCAAACAAGGCATTGCTGACGGCCATGCAGACAATGGAAAAAAAATATTATAAATATTTTGAACCCATCCTAAAGGAATCCGACCTGGTTGTAAGCGATTCCTATGAAACCCTTCTGGAACAATACGGGATTCTTCCGGAACACACGGGAGAATCCATGGACAATATCTTAAAAATTCACCATATTATCAATGAACACCCGGATTTAAGACTCCTGGTCCAGACCAATCCGGCATTCTGCTGTGCCGGTCTTGTGACCGAGGCCATGGCAGCCAAGATAGAGGAAAAAACAAAAGTTCCCATTGTCAGCATTACCTATGATGTGTCCGGCGGGAATAAAAACGAGGTGATCATTCCCTTTCTCAAATATCAGCGGATTCAGTCCTACTCCCAAAGCCTGAAGGTGTCGGTCTGACGTTCTCCGGGCAGGTAGGGTTTGATGTCCGGATATTTGATCAGAAATTCATTTTGAAACTCGATGCGCTGGACATTGAATTTATTATGTGTATCTACTGCCCTGCGGTACCGGAGATAGTATTCATCGTAATTGTTTAAATGCTCTTTGGTTTTTGCCTTTGTGATATTATAAAAATTGGTGTGGGTATAGCTGAGCAGTGCTTCAAAATCATCCAGATATGCATTCAGGCTTTTATAGTGAAGCAACACATTTCGATTGGTATAAAATTGTTGAATCTGATAGACCCAGTTCAGGTCTTTTTTGATAAAATAGGCCTTATAGTCGCTTATAAACTTGACAAGCCGGTCTATGGCAGCCTGGTTATCGGCCATGGCAATGCGGATTGTTTCAATGAATTCAATGGTGCGT
>JAHIVS010000726.1 GCA_018816605.1 Pseudomonadota bacterium | reverse complement strand
CCCATATCGGCCATTTTTACAAGTTCGGTACACTGGGTCTTGCCACCGCCGCATTGTGCATACAGATCAGCACCGCGGACACGTTCACCCTCATAGGCAGGTCCGAAGGCACAGGGAATCTCGATATCGGCAACCTGAACCTTGAGACCTCTGACCTCAACGGATCTTTGAACCATGTCTTCATGGGCAACCGGTGCCACCACATGCTCGTAGGTACAGATACCCGTGGGCAGAATTTCAGGAATGGGTGTGTCTGCAATTGTGGGGAAACCCCAGTTTACACAACCGGCAGCTGCAACCCCCCATTCGGTGCCCACATCGCCCAGGGCGTTGACAAAGGCGAATACCCTGTCTTTGTTGTATTTGAGAATTGTTTTGTAATCACCCGGCTGAACCCCGCCAAAGGCCATGGCAGCCCTGTTGGCAAAGCCCAGGGCAAATACGGCAGAAGAGATATCCGGACCAAAGGGAACGATACGGGTGTTCCACCCGATCTGCATACCGGCATCCAGGCACTGCTGAACAAGGGTCTTGCCGTTGTGATTGGCTGCGCAGAAGATATACAGAGACCGTTTCTGGTAGTCTTCAACGATCATCTTGGCGATTTCTTTGTTGGGGGCAGCACCGACCATGGCGGCAAATCCGGGGGCGGAGCCATCAACAAATTCGACCCCGCGTTTTCTCAGGATGGTGTCATCGGCAGCACCCACCCAGAGTTTGCCGTTTTCAATGTCCGGATCTTCCTGGGCAATATAGAAATCGGGTTCATTCAGGTATCTTAAGGCTTCGATGACTTCATAGGAGAGGATACCGGCCATACCGGCATCCAGCAATGGCCCCAGGTAGGGAAGCCAGTTTTTCAGTTTGATATGGGGCGGTAGGAGTCCCTTTGCAAAGGCCATGGGCTTTTTCAGGTCTTCAAGGGTTTCAACTTTCAGCCCGGTCAGAGAATAAATTACCGGCAAATAATAAGCCGTGTTGGGGAACCCCACTTTTGTACTGGCATCATAGGTCTGAAGTGCTTTTTCCAACTGTCCTTCTGCCTGGGCAACTACTTTGTATCCACCCTGAATGGCAGCAAATGCGATCAATTTTGACATATTTTCTTCCTCCTTCTTTGAGGATTTAATGTATTATCAGTTTTGTGCAACAATCCAATTAACCTTCAAGGGCCTGGCGGGAAGCCATGTCCATCATGACCCTTTCCCTTGCCTTATCAATACCCAGCTCTTTACGTTTTTTATCAATGTGGGCAATCATGAGATGGGCATGTTTGATGGGGTCTGCTTCAACATCCCACATGCCGCCATAGAGCTCTTCCATGCCGGATTTGAGGTACTCTTTAAATACCGGAGCACCATCAATTGGGAGGGTTCCGCCAAATACAGTGTAAATACCAGAGCAGACAACATATTGTCCGATGGAAATGGCTTTTTCGCTCATCCATTCAGGGGCAGAACCGGCAACCGGCCAGTCACAAAGATCGTTGCCCATGCCGCCGGCATTTACGACTTCAATGGCCGCATTGAGAATTCTGGAGTTGTCAACACAGGAGCCCATGTGAAGGACAGGGGGGATACCAACCGTTTCGCAAATTTCAGCCAACCCGGGGCCGCAGTAAGCTGCGGCAGAATCCGGCTGGAGCAGGCCGGCCATGGCGGCAGTGATACCACCGCAACCGGTGGTCAGAACAATGACATCGTTCTTGATCAGCTCTTTGATAACCGTCAGATGGGCATTGTTGTGCTGCTGTCTGGCATTGTTGCACCCGACAACCGCGGCAACACCGCGAATCCGGCCGTTTATCATATTGTCGTTCAGGGTATAGTAGGTGCCCCTGAAGGTACCGCCCAGATGATATTTGATGGATTCAACGCCAAATCCTGCCACCTGGGATTGTTTTTCAGGCGGAATCTGGACTTCGGCACCACGGTTGTTGAAGTTCTCAACAGCCATGGTCACGATTCTCATGGCATCTTCCATGGCATGGTGCTCGTCAAATTCAATGTGAACAACATTGGATTGTTCCATCTTGGCGATGGGGTGGGTGGTGATCAGCTTGGTGTGGAAACATTTTGCCACATTGGCCAGGTTCTGGAATACACACTGAACATCCACAACCATTGCATCACAAGCCCCTGTTACAATGGCCAATTCCTGCTGCAAGAAGTTGCCTGCATTGGGAACGCCGTGTCTTTGAAGAACTTCGTTGGCTGTACAGCAGATACCACTGAGCTGAATGCCTTTTGCACCCACTTTCAGTGCAAGTTCATGCATCTCTTTGGACTGGGATGCCGCAACAATCATTTCAGAAAGTATGGGCTCATGGCCGTGAACGATGATGTTGACATGGTCCTTCTTCATGACACCCAGGTTGGCTTCTGAAATCAAAGGTGAGGGTGTTCCGAACATAACGTCCTGGAGGTCTGTTGCAATCCAGGAGCCGCTCAAGTCTGCAAGTGCACATCGGGCACCCTGTTTCATGAGGTTTTTGTAATCCTGGTCAACACCGATATGGGTTCTGTGCATGACCTCGACAATTTCCCTGTCAATGTTTCTGGGAAGGATACCCAGTTTTTTCCATAATTCATATCGTACTTTTGGGAATCGTTTGGGAACAAGGGTAGTGCT
>JAHIVS010000679.1 GCA_018816605.1 Pseudomonadota bacterium | reverse complement strand
TATTTTGTGTAAGAATAGGGGGAGCACCATGAAAATTCAAGTGCAGGCCGGCAAACAGATGGAAAAGGATTCGCCAGGAAAGGCTGGACCCTCACAATCATCTGGTGCAGGTCTCTTTTTTTGATGAAAAAGAGCAGCTTTGTCTGATAAAAAAGACACCACGGGCAACCAACGCTTTGACACCCTTTATCACTTTACCAACGGCAATCTGGCCTCTTCCACAAGGGATACGAACGATAACGGACGGATCAATATCTGGACGCTCTATGAAAACAACCTGCCTGTGGAGCAAAAGCAGGATGAAAATGAAGACAATATCATGGACAGTCTCCTGATCTTTGATACAGAAGGTGAACTCAAGCAAAGCTTTAAAGATCCCCATGCAGAGGGGAAATTTCGAATCACCGGGTTTTATGAAAAGGGTGAACTCAAACAGCAGCACCAGGACACGAATGAAGACGGAAAACCCGATTATTATGCCGCCTATGATGAGGCCGGTCTGTTTTTAACGATCCGGGAAGACACCCAGAAAAAAGGATACATTGACCGGGTCCGGCATTATCGGGCAGGCAGGCTTTTTAAAGTTGAGACGGACACGGACGGAAACCAGATTTTTGAAACCGTTTCTTTGATCAAAAAGGATAAAGTTTTTAAGAACATCATAGACAAAAACCAGGACGGCAGACCGGATGCCGAAGTGTTCTTTGATGAAAATTCCGACGGCCTTGTGGAGTGCGTGGAACACTACACGCAAACCGGAACCCTTGAGCGCCTGGAGGAAAAAAATCAGGGTATAACCATTTTAACCTGGTTTTACGATGAACAGGAACTTTTGGTCCGGGGGGAAGAAGACAGAAACCGGGACGGGATGGTGGAGATCCGGTACCTTTATGAAAAGGGGATCCTGAAGTGCGTGCAGGAAGATAACAACAAGGATGGAAAACCGGATTTGTGGGAAGAATCTGATGAAACCCAGGCAGTCGTGAAACGGGAAAAAGATCTTGATTTTGACGGCATACCTGATTTTGTGGATGCAAAGGAACAGGTTGCGGCAGGCAGCTGATCCGCCGGAGGCGTTATGGTCGAATTTTTATCAAAGGGCGGGATACTGGTTATTCCGATATTATTTTGCTCGGTATTGGTGCTGGCAATTTTCTGTGAACGGATCATTCAGTTTGCCATCCACCGGAGCCAAAGACCTGAAAACCCGTATGCTGGAGTCGGTTATTGTAAACGCCGTTGAAAATGAAGTCCGGGCGTTGTCCGCCTATCTTCAAACCCTGGCCACCATTGGCAATATTGCTCCCTTTCTGGGGCTTCTGGGGACCATTCTCGGAAAGATAAAGGCCTTTATGGTGATTCAGCAGATGGGGGGCAAGGTCAATGCAGCCGTCCTTGCCGGCGGGATCTGGGAAGCCATGCTGACAACGGTCCTGGGGCTTGCCGTGGCATTGCCCACTATGGTGGCCCATAGTTATCTGATTGCCAGGGTGGACACCTATGAGGCCAGGCTTCAGGATGGGGACGTCGCCTTTTTAAAGGTCATTTCCAAAAGGTCCTTATAGACATGAAGGCATTTAAATCAAAAAAAACACATACCAGATCCAGGCGCCATTAACCTCCCTGATTGACATTGTTTTTTTGCTGTTGATCTATTTTATGCTGACCACCAATTTTATCGTGGAAGAGGGGATCACGGTGAAGCTTCCCAATGCCAAAGCGGCAGCTCCCCAGGTAAAACAGGAAATTACTATTATTGTCGACAAAGAAGGCGCCACCTATATTGCAAATGAAAAAATTTCAATTGATAATCTGTATACACAGATACGGCGGATGATCGGCAATGAGACCGACCGGCTGGTGGTGGTAAAGGCCGATAAAACCGTGATCCTGAACAAAGCGGTAAAAGTGATGGACATTGCCAAGGCCGCAGGCGCCTCAAGGCTTTGCCTGGCAACGGAAAAAGGGCTTTAACCCCGGTCATGGCAGCAGCATTCCCCAGACCCAATTTTCTGCTGTACGGGTTTATTGTCCTATCCCTTGTGATCCATGTTTTTGTCTTCCTGCATATTGCAGGGATTTATGAGAGCCGGGCAATTTCCTATATTGAATTGTCCATGCTGCAGTTGTCTGCTCCCGATGCCAGAAAAATTCCTTTGCCGAGAATCCGGCTAAAGCCGTCCGCTGTTTCCCAGGTAAAAACAATTCAGGCCCCAAAAATTCAGATTCCTCCCATCCGGATGGAGAAAATTTTGGATCAGAAAATTGACCGGGCCCACGTGAAAATTGATCTCCCGCATTTGCCGGCTCCCATGACTGTATCCGGATTCTTGGTGCCGGGACTTCATCTGCCCGGCTCTGTCGGGAACCAGGATACGTCCATGGAGTTTGCCAGCGCCCAGGAGTATTTTGAAATGCTTCAAATGCGGATTCATCGGTTTAAACAATATCCGGATGCTGCAAAAACAAATCATATTCAAGGACGGGTTAAAATTCAGTTTATTTTGACAGACGACGGCAGCCTCACCCAGATAAAACTCTTAAAGAGTTCACACCATGGAAACCTGGATGAGGCAGCAATGGATGCCATTAAACGGGCATCGCCTTTCCCGAGGCCGCCCGGGTTTCTCATTAAAACCCCTGTTACCCTTCAGATCGATATCCTGTTTGAGCTTTTGTGACAGACTGTTTCCGGATGATTTTCACCGCCTGAAACGCCTGACCCGTTTTTTCAAATCCGAAGTCCGAAAGTTGATTCACGGCTCTTGTAGTGCGGGTTGGTGAATTCGACACCGTTGTCTTGAATAAACCTGTGGCAATATGGTATTCTTAAACGAAACTTTTTAGGGTGTGTGGCCGGCCTGCCGATTTTGTTTGCTGCGGGCGTTTAATGTTTAAAACAGGATAAGCAAAGCAATGTCACTGGTTCAAGAGAGAAGAAAAACCAGGCAAATCTGGGTGGGCAAGGTTGGGGTGGGGTCCGATACCCAGGTGTCGGTCCAGTCCATGACCAATACCGATACCCAGGATGTGGATGCCACGGTGGGGCAGATTTTGTCCCTTGAAAAGGCCGGGTGCGAGATGGTGCGGGTGGCGGTTCCGGATATGAAAGCCGCCCTTGCCATTCAGCAGATCAAGGATAAGATTCATATTCCTTTGATAGCTGACATTCATTTTGATTTCAGGCTGGCCCTGGCTGCTGCAGAGGCCGGTGCCGACGGTCTGCGGATCAATCCGGGCAATATCGGGGAACACCGAAAGATAAGGGCTGTGGTGGATTCTGCAAAGGCCCATGGAATTCCCATCCGGGTGGGAGTCAATGGAGGGTCCCTGGAAAAAGAGATTGAAAAAACCTTGGGCACCACTGCTGCAGCCATGGTGGAAAGCGCCCTGTCCAATATCCGTATTTTGGAAAAATTGGGGTTTTATGATATCAAGGTGTCCCTTAAGGCCTCGGACGTGACCCGGACGGTGGAAGCCTATCGCCTGCTGGCCCCACTCACCGATGTGCCCTTCCATGTGGGGGTGACCGAGGCCGGTGGGCTCTACGCCGGGATTACCAAGTCGGCCATCGGCATCGGCATGCTCCTGTCCGAGGGCCTTGGCGATACCATACGGGTCTCATTGACCCGGGACCCGGTGGAAGAGATCCGGACAGGCTTTGAAATTTTGCGCGCCCTGGGCATCCGAAGCAGGGGACCGGAGCTGATTTCATGCCCCACCTGCGGCCGGTGCAAAATCGATTTGTTTAAAATTGCCGAACAGACAGAAAAAGCTTTACTTGAACGTTCCAGTAAGATTAAAGTTGCGATTATGGGGTGTGTGGTCAATGGCCCGGGAGAGGCAAAGGAAGCAGATATCGGGATAGCCGGCGGGGATGGGATCGGTATTTTGTTTAAACACGGAAAGGTATTCAAACGGGTGGCCCAGGATCAGCTGGTTGCTCAATTGTTAGATGAAATAGACAAGATGACTCAAAATTCGGAGGAACTGAATGGCAAAGAAGATTAAGACAGCAATCACCCCGACCCGGGAAGAAGACTATTCCCAGTGGTATCAGGAGGTTATAAAAGCATCTGACATGGCGGAAAATTCTCCTGTCAGGGGCTGTATGGTGATCAAGCCCTGGGGGTTTGCGCTGTGGGAAAATATCATGTACGAAATGAATGCAATGTTCAAGGAGACCGGTGTCCGAAATGCCTATTTCCCTTTGTTTATTCCATTGAGCTATCTTGAACGGGAGGCCGAGCATGTGGACGGGTTTGCAAAGGAATGCGCAGTGGTGACCCACCACAAACTGGAAAAAGGGGCAGACGGACGTCTTGTGCCGGCAGGAGAGCTGGCAGAACCCCTGATTGTCCGTCCCACTTCAGAAACCATTATCGGTGAATCCATGTCAAAATGGACCACTTCCTACCGGGATCTGCCCATTTTGCTCAACCAATGGGCCAATGTGGTCAGGTGGGAGATGCGGACCCGGATGTTTTTGAGAACCAGCGAGTTTTTATGGCAGGAGGGCCATACGGCCCATGCCACAAAAGCTGAAGCCCAGGAAAGAACCCTCCAGATGCTGTCTGTTTATACACGCTTTGTGGAAGATTATTTGGCCATGCCCGTGATTTGCGGGCGTAAAACCGAATCGGAACGGTTCCCGGGGGCGGATGATACCACCTGTATTGAAGCCATGATGCAGGACAAAAGAGCCCTCCAGGCCGGTACCTCCCATTTTTTGGGTCAAAACTTTGCCAAGGGGTCCAATATCAAATTTCAGAATGAAGAGGGGCAGGAAGCCTATGCCTGGACCACCTCATGGGGCACTTCAACCCGGATGATCGGCGGCATGATCATGGTCCATTCCGATGATGATGGTCTGATCATGCCCCCGCGGGTTGCACCGGCCCATGTGGTGATCCTGCCCATCATTAAAAAAGGCGGGGACAATGCTGAGGTGATGGAAAGCACCAACGCCCTGAAACAGGCCTTAAATGCAAAGCGGTATCACGGCCGGCCCGTGGAAGTGGAAGTCGATGCCAGGGATATCGGGGGTGCCCGTGGCTGGGACTGGGTGAAAAAAGGAATTCCCGTCCGTATTGAGCTGGGACCAAAGGATATTGCCAACAATGCCGTGTTCATGGCCCGTCGGGACACCAATGAGAAAAAGTCCATGAACAGAGACGCGTTTATTAACGGAATCATCGATCTTCTGGATGATATCCAGGGAACCTTGTTTCAAAGGGCGTTGGACTTTCGCAAGGCCCACACGCTTTCCATTGATTCCAAAGAAAAGTTTTACACGCTTTTTAAAGGGGCCTCCGGGTATGAGAACGGCGCGTTTGTATACTCCCACTGGTGTGGGTCCAAAGTGTGCGAGGAAACCATTAAAAAAGACCTCTCCGTGACCATCCGCTGCATTCCCTTTGACAGTCCTGCAGAAGAGGGGGCTTGTATCTGCTGCGACAATGGAAGCAAAAGAAGGGTTTTGTTTGCCAAAGCGTATTAAGCCGATTGAGAGATAAGATAGCCTAGATGATTCGAATTACCGACATATTGGATAAAATTTATGAGTACAATCCCGGTGCCGACCTGGACATCATCGAGCGGGCCTATATCTATTCGGCACGGGTCCATGAAGGACAGGTACGGCTTTCCGGGGAGCCTTACCTGTCCCACCCCCTGGAAGTGGCCGATATCCTGGCCAATATGAAATTGGATGTGGAGAGCATTGCCGCAGCCCTGCTTCATGATGTGATAGAGGATACGCCGGCCACCAAAGAGGATATTGAAAATATGTTCGGATCCGGGGTGGCCCATATTGTTGAAGGGGTCACCAAGCTCTCCAGCCTTCCCCTTGCCCAGTCCTCCGCAACCAAAGTGGCCCAGCAGGCCGAGTCTTTGCGCAAGATGATCCTTGCCATGGCCGATGATATCCGTGTCGTGCTCATCAAACTGGCAGACCGTATCCATAATATGCGTACCCTGAAATACCATAGAAACCCTGAAAAACAGGCGGCAATTGCCCAGGAAACCCTGGATATCTATGCTCCCATTGCCTCCCGGCTCGGGATCTTCTGGATCAAGCATGAGCTGGAAGAAATTGCCTTTTATTATACCCTAAGGGATGAACACGAACGGATTGATGCCCTGGTGAACCGGGCCAAGGAAGAGAAAGAGGATTACATCAAAGAGGTCAATACCAGCCTTCATTATAAAATGGAGGAAATGAATTTGCCCTGTGAAATAAAGGGTCGGTATAAACAGCATTACAGCATCTACCAGAAAATGATATCCCAGAGCCTGGAATTTGAAGAGGTCTATGACATCATTGCCTTCAGGATTATTCTGGATACCGTGCCCCAGTGCTATGCTGCCATGGGGGCCATCCACTCCATGTGGAAACCCATCTACTACAAGATAAAGGATTATATCGGCAACCCCAAACCCAATATGTACCAGTCCATTCACACCACTGTGGTTGGCCCCAAGGGAGATCGGGTGGAAATTCAGATCCGGACCCATGACATGGACCGGATTGCCGAATCCGGCATTGCCGCCCACTGGAGCTATAAAGAAGGCACCAAGATTGATGAGAATACCGGAGAATTGTTTGCCTGGATCCGGAATCTGGTGGAGAACCAGGAAAATTATAATGATCCGGATGAGTTCCTGGAAAATGTTCGTATTGATCTATACCCGGGAGAAATCTATGTGTTCACCCCCCAGGGAGAAATAAAGACCCTCCCCAAAAAGGCAACACCTGTGGATTTTGCCTATATGATCCATACAGAGGTTGGGGCCACGTGCACGGGCGCCAAAGTCAGCGGCAAGCTGGTGCCCCTGACCCACCGGCTCAAAACCGGGGATACGGTTGAGATTATTACCACCAAAGGGCACCACCCCAGTGCGGATTGGCTCAATTTTGTCAAAACCGTAAAGGCCAAGACAAAGATTCGCGCCTATATCAATGCCCGGGAAAAGGAGCGCAGCTATTCTCTGGGTCGGGAAATGTGTGAAAAAATTTTCAGGAAAAAGAACCAGAATTTCAATGCCCTGGTCAAAACCGGGGAAATAAAGGCGGTATCGGAATTTTACGGGTTTAAAACCGTGGATGATTTGATCGCCCATGTGGGATTTGGCAAACTGACCCCTTTGCAGGTTTTAAAAAAGGTAGTGCCGGATCTTGAACGGGACCCCAGGGATGAAAAAGTAAGCTTTTTTCAAAAGCTTGCCAGCCGGGGGAAAAGGAAGACAGACACCGGTATCATTGTCAAGGGCCTCCACGATATCCTGGTCAAGTTTTCCAAATGCTGCAATCCCTTGCCGGGAGATCCCATTACAGGATTTATTACCCAGGGCCAGGGGGTGACCATTCACAGCAAAAACTGCATCAATGTCATGAAAATGAGCAGTGAACGAAAGATTGAGGTGCAGTGGAGTGAAGATTTCACAGAATCCTACCCTGCCAGCATTCGGGTTAGGACCGATGACCGGCATGGGCTTTTGGCAGACATTGCAGCAGCGATCAGCAAATCAAAATCCAATATTTTAAGTGCCCGGAGTGAAACATCCGAAGCAGGAATCGGGTTGTTTTATTTTACCATTATGGTGGAAAGCTCGGCCCAGTTGCGTAAAATAATGTCTGAAATCAGGCGGGTCAAAAAGGTCACGGATGTCAAACGGATCGTGAGAAACGAATAGCGGAGATGGGTATGAAAAAAATTTTTGTTCTGGACACCAATGTTATCCTCCATGACAGCAGCTGTATCCACCAGTTTGATGACAATGATATTTGTATTCCCATAACCGTCATTGAAGAGCTGGACAAGTTTAAGAAGGGGAACAATGTCATCAATTGCAATGCCCGGGATTTTTTACGCTCCCTGGATGCGCTGTCCGGTGACCAGATGCTCAACGGAGGCGTTTCCATTGATAAAGGAAAGGGGCGTATTGCCATCTGCCTTGATTCCCCCCTGGAGGACAAGATCAAGGAGAACTTTATAGAGATTACACCGGATATTAAAATTTTAAACATCGCCTTTTCCATTGCCAGGAAAAAACGGTTTAAAAATGTAATTTTTGTAACCAAGGACGTCAATCTGCGGTTGAAGGCCAGGTCCATTGGTTTGAGAACGGAAAATTACAATTCCAGATTTGTTGAAGACCTCTCTGAGATATATACCGGAATGAAATTACTTGAAAACATAAATACGGATGTGTTTGACGACCTGTATAAAAAACCCTATGAAACAAAAAAATCTCGCCTGGGGAAAACAATTGAATTTTTTTCCAATGAGAATTTGATTTTGAAAAACGGGTCCAAGTCGGCCCTGGCCTTTTATGACGGCACTAGTCAGACCATTCGATTGATCCAGCCAAGGATTTGCTATGGGATCCAGCCCAGAAATTCAGAGCAGACATTTGCCCTGAATGCCATGCTCAATCCGGAGATCTCGCTGGTCACCGTCTCCGGAAAGGCAGGAACCGGCAAGACCCTTCTTGCCCTTGCCGCCGCCCTTGCCAAAAAACAATTCTATCGTCAGATTTTTATCGCCCGGCCCGTGGTTCCCCTAAGCAACAAAGACCTGGGCTTTCTGCCCGGGGACGTGGCTTCAAAATTAGACCCCTATATGCAGCCCCTCTACGATAACCTTTCCGTTATTCAAAACCAATATAATGATAACACTTCCCAGACCAAGCCGATAAAAGAGCTTATTGAAGAAGAAAAAATTGTGATCACTCCCCTTTCCTATATCCGGGGGCGCAGCCTGGTCAAAATTTTTTTTATTGTGGATGAGGCCCAGAACCTGACCCCCCACGAGGTAAAAACCATTATTACAAGGGCAGGAGAAGGAACAAAAGTTGTATTTACCGGGGATATTTTTCAGATCGATCACCCCTACCTGGACAGCCAGACAAACGGCCTGGCGTATATTATCGAGAAGATGAAAGGCCAGAGATTATATGCCCATATCAATCTGGAAAAAGGGGAGCGCTCGGAGCTTGCAGAGCTTGCCGCAAAAATATTGTAGGCCCTAAAAATAAACAGGCCCGGACATTCAATCCAAAATAAAATGCCCGAACCTGTAATATTTCATGGATGCTGGAATCAGCCGCCCATCAAGGGGCAGAGCTGGCACACAAGCACAATCAAGCGGATTTTGTGACCTTACCGGCCTTAATGCATTTGGTGCAGACATCAATCTTTCGAACACACCCTTCTTTAATAACGGCACGGACTCTCTGAAGGTTCGGGTTGAAGACTCTTTTGTTTAAATTGTGTGCGTGGCTGACATTATTGCCGACCATTGGTTTTTTACCGCAAATAGCGCATTCTCTTGACATATCTTAACTCCTCAAAGAAAAACTCTTATAACAAAATAATAACCCGGAATTAATACACCAGTCCGAAATAAAAGTAAAGGTCAATTATTTTTTATCGGGCTTTTGTTTATTTGCCAGGGCAGTGCATTCCGGGATTTTGCCCAGAGCCGTCTTGCTTTGCTCGGTTCCGGGAAAGTATTCGACAATATACTCATACCGTTTTAGGGCCCCTTTGTACTTTTTTGTTTTCAGATAAAAATCAGCCACATAGAGCTCATGGCCGGCAATATTGTCGATGCACTTGGCAATGTTTTCACCGGCTTCCTTGACATGGAGGCTGTCGGGGTATTGATCCAGAAGTCTCTGGAACTGAGCCAGGGCATTTTTGGCCGGGGTTGGATCCCTGTCAATGGTATCTATCTGGTTGAACCAGCACAGACCTATCTGGTTGATCACATAGGGAACGGCTTCGTTTCTCGGATGCATTTTTTCAAAAGACTCATAGGCCATGATGGCTTCCGCATAAAGCTTTAAATGAAACTGGGCATCTGCGATCTTAAGTTCGGCTAAAATAGCGTACTTGCTGAAGGGATACCAGTCTTTGAGGTCTGTATAAGCCTTGACAGCCTCTTTGTAGTCCTTGTCCATGAATGCAGCGGCCCCTTCTGCAGCCAATTGTTCAGCATTTTTATTCATCTGGCGGGAATCATCAAAAAGGGAGCATCCAGAGATAAAAAAAAATAAAATTCCCAAAACTAATAAATGTCTCATTGCTATAGATTCTCAATATAATGTTCAGCACAAACCGCTGCAATGGCACCGTCCCCCACGGCGGTGGCTATCTGCCGAAGGGGGGTGTCCCGGACATCCCCGGCTGCGTAAACACCGGGAACACTGGTCTGCATTTTTGCATCTGCAAGGATAAAACCGAATTCATCGGTTTTAACGCTCTCTTTTACAAATTCGGTATTGGGTAAAATTCCCACCCATATGAAGCAGCCGTCTGCTTTAAGGGTTTTTTCTTCGTTGGTCTTTATGTTTTTTATATGGACGCCTTCAATGCCGAAAAAACCTTTTACACCGGTTGCCACGGAGTCCCAGACAAACTCAATTTTATCATTGGCAAAGGCCCTTTCCTGAAGAATCTTGGTTGCCCGAAGCTCATCTCGCCGATGGACCAGGTAGACTTTTTTCGCAAATTTGGTTAGAAATATGGCCTCTTGCACAGCTGTATCACCACCGCCAATGGCCACAACAATTTTGTCCCTGAAAAAAGGAGCGTCGCAGGTGGCGCAAAAGGAAATACCCTTGCCCATGTATTTGTCTTCACCGATTCCCAGTTTTTTGGGCGAGGCTCCCGATGCAATGATCAGGCTTTTTGCCCGAATACTCCGGTCTTTGAGAACGATTTCCTTTATGCCGGCCGAAAGGTTCAGAGCGTGGACCTGGGCGGTTTCTATTTTCAATCCCAGGTCTTGGGCCTGTAGTCTCATTTTTTCAGCCAGGTCGTACCCGCTGATGCCTTCGGGAAATCCCGGGTAATTTTCAATCCAGTCTGTGACAAGAATCTGCCCGCCCGGAACTGATTTTTCAAGGAGAATTACGTTCATTCTTGCCCTGGCGGCATAAAGACCTGCGGTAAGTCCTGCCGGGCCTGCGCCGATAATCACAAGATCATAATTCGTCTCTGCCATGGTAGAACTCCTTACAAAACCCCTTTGATGGTCTCCTCAAGCTTTTCTTTAGCAACCATGCCGGTTATCTGTTCGGCAATTTTACCGTTCTTAAAGAAAATAAGGGTCGGAATGGCCTGTACCCCGTACTTGCTGGGGCTTAGGGGGTTCTCATCCACATTTACCTTTGTAAAGGTCATTTGGTCGCCGTAGG
>JAHIVS010000678.1 GCA_018816605.1 Pseudomonadota bacterium | reverse complement strand
GACAGGGTCTCGCCCGCCCCCATGGTCAGCGGATTGACATCGGTGTAAAACTTGTTGTCCTTTCGGCCCGGCATGGGCAGGTTGTCCATGGCATGGGCAATCGTGGTCATGGTAACTCCTGTTAGAATCAGGTTGATGAATAAAAATTTTAAGCAAAGCGTCATTTGCGAATAGTCTAACCTGTTTTTTAAGGATCCTATGGATCCGGGTTCCTTAAATGAAGATCCAGATTTGTAATTTTTTTTGTCACAGGGTAATCATACGCCGGATATTCAAAAATAAGATCCCTGGGTTCGGTTTCGCTTAACGAATATCCGTAGATGGATGCATATTCGGACACCTCTTCCCCCATATCGTCAAGCTGCTGAAGGTAATCATGGATGCTTTTGGATTCAATGATGGTGACTTTCCCCATTTTTCGGATGATCGGACTATGGGCCCTTGTCGTATCGTGATCAAATTCAAGGATTCTTCTGCCGTCATTGGTAATGCCGATGGTTCTGAATGTCAGGCTCTTGCCCACCCCGGGAAGATTGAGAACATTCCTGTCCGTTGCCAGGAAAGGGATGCCGGCATCTGTCCGCACCTTTGAAAGTCGATGAACAATATTTTCAGCATTCAGGGGCAGTTGTCTTAAAGCCGGGGAAAATTTTTCAGGCAGGATCCCGATTTTTTTCTCTTCCATACTTTCTTGAACCAGCCGGGCATTGGGTGAAAAAAGATGGCTGTTTTCCATATATCCCTTAACGGTGAAAGAATAATAGGGAAGAACACCGATATCATTGAGTGTTTTCCGAAGTTTTGCCGTATGCCCTCTTCTGGAGGCGGCAGATGTAAATACCAGCTGGTTGGTGACAATCCACCCGGCCTTGTTCAGCTGATCTACACATGATTTTGTTTCAGGCGTTATTTCCATGGGAGATTCAAAATGCGTCTGGAACACAAATTGTTGAATGCCTATTTTGGTTGCCTTTTCTTTAAATTCAGCAAGGATGTTGACAAGGCCGGACTGGATTCTCATGGGAAGGTAGACCGGAAGCCTTGTCCCCAGCCTAACCCTTAAGATCTCTGCGTATTTTTCTCCTTGTTTTCGGTTCATATTGGCCCGCTGCTTTCTTTTGGCCATCTGATACACATTCTGAAGAATTTTTCTAAGAACTTTATTGGTACTCATCAAGGCATCACCGCCGGTGATGAGGACATCCCTTAACTGGGAGTCATTTTCAAAATAGGCGATAGAGGCTTCCAGGCGGCCATCCAATGAGACCTTGTCCTTTAATTTTTCAAGATTAAAATTTAAATCGCCCTGCTGAAACCCATACATCCTCTGGCAGATTGAACACAGTCCGCCGCAGGCACGCCCCATGCCCTTGGGAATCAAAATGGCAACATTCGGGTATCGCCTGTGAAGACAATCGTCCGGGATGATCCAGCCTGCAGCATTGGGTTTACCGGGCTCCACAACATCTTCTTTTTCCCATGCATTGATATTGCCGAATTCGTTGACCAGCTCCTTTGAATAGATCATATATTGCCGGATGGCAAGATCGGCCCCCAGGGAGATAACCGATGCCTGGGTGTCCAGCAGTGACAGGTAATAGGGATTTACAAAGATGGGAATTCCAACCTTTTGGGCCTGTTTTAAATTGCCCATGACCTCTCGGTCAAGGGAGTAATCAAGCATTTCATTCAGATCTTCAGGGGTTCGAACTGCAAATTTGAGATGGAATCTGTAATCGTTCCACCATGCTTTGGCAAGGGCCAGTTTTTTTTGCCCGGACATCCCTTTTTTAAAACAATATTGTTTGCTGTTGATTTTTTTTTCATCAATTTTTTTAATGATAATTTTCAATATCCGAAGTTGATTTTTTTTTCTTAACCCGACAACTTCCGGATCAAGCCCTGAAGAATACCGGTCCATCCATGTTGAGATATCAAGTTTGTCGGGTTCTTTTGGTGTTTGACTTCCTGAGAATTGTCTGAAAAGATGAATCATATCATAAAAAAATGCAGGCGTCCCTCCGCCGGTTCCCCTGCGGCCACATTCCATGAGAATCGCGAAGGGATCATTTTCCACAATTTCCCCTTTGAGATTAGGGTCTTCAAATTTCTGGCCTGAATGGTGGATATAATCCAAAATCCGAATGGCAGCATAATCCTTGGATCGCAGTTTTTCCAGCTGGGCTTTCCCCCTTTTTTGTTCGGTAAAATAAAAATAGGCGTCTTTGTTTTCACAAAGAACATCCAGTGCCCATGCTTTCAATTTCTTTTTTGCCTGAGGAAGGGTTTTTGAATTGCAGATAATATGGTTAAGCCTCTGGTTTTCCATAAATAACTGCTGCATGAGCCTGTAGGCTTTTACATTGGGAAGGGTCTGTTTTAATTCATTTAAAAAAGGCAAGGTAATCCTATTTTTTTAATATTATTCTGGCATCCACAACATCCAGACCCTTTTCATACACAAGAACCGGGTTTAGATCCATTTCTTCAATTTCCGGGTAGGATTCAATAAGCTCAGAGCACATGGAAATAAGTTTTCTCAATGCGGGCTTGTCGTATCCTTTCTGGCCCCGCACACCGTCTAAAAGCACCGAAGACCGTGTGTCCTCCAGCATTTTTTTACAGGAGATGGGTGAAACCGGTAAAACCCAGAAGGTTACATCTTTCATGATCTCAACCATGATACCGCCCAGTCCGTACATGATCACCGGCCCGAACAATTCATCTATTTTGGTTCCAATGATGATTTCAAGACCTTTTTTTGCCATTGGTGCGACAAGAACACCCCGGATATCGGCATCCGGATTGTAGGCCCCGGCACTTTTAATAATTTGCTGAAAACCTGTTTTTATATCACTTTCCGAACGCAGACTCAACTTAACCCCGCCGGCATCGCTTTTGTGCAGGATATCGGGTGAAACAATTTTCAGGACAACCGTTTCTTTGGAGTCACCACTCTCGATGATGTTTGCGGCAATGGCCCAGGCATCCTCCTGATTTTTAGCCACCTGGCCGATTGATGTCGGAGCCCCATGGAGCTTGATCAATTGTTTGGCTTCATGTTCTAAAAGTACATGCCGGCCTTCTTTTCTGGCAGTTTCAATAATCTGCCGGCCTTCTGTTTTGGCCTTGGCCCGCCAGTTAAAGACAAAATTGGTTTTCCCATGGTAGGATTTTAAATACTTTCCGTATTTACAAAGCGAGGCCACACATTTACACGAAATATCCAGAGAATCATGAACCGGTATATCGTAGTGCCGCAGTAAATCCAGTGCTCTGGAGTCATATGAGCTATAGAGGGAATGTACAAAAATCGGTTTGTGTCTCTTTTTTACCATTGCCCCGAATCGATGGGCTGCAGCTTCCTCCCCTATGGAAAGGCTTTCTTCAAATCGGATACCATAACCGCCGAAAAGCCCGACCACCAGTAAACCGCCGACATTGGGATCTTTTAGGATGATCTTGGCACAATCGGCGAACAGGCTGGGATCAGAATCGGTACCGCCGGCCACATCAACTGGATTGACAACGGATGCGGCGTCCGGAAGGAGCTGCCTTAATTTTGCCTTGGTGATATCGGACAATTCCGGCAGATGAATGCCATAATCACTCAAAAGATCCGCAGCAATGGTGGCATGGCCTCCGCCATCGGCAAGAATGGCGATGGTATTGCTTTTAATGGGCGGCTGGCTTGAAAGGGTTTCTGCCACCGGAAACAATTCATCGGAGTTTTCAATCACAATGATACCGGCACGCTCATAGGCGCGATTTGACACTTCGCTCATCCCGGCCAGAGAACCGGTATGGGACCCTGCCGATTTTTTGCCTGTAGCGGATCTTCCGCTCTTTAAAAGGACGATGGGTTTTTTAATGCTTGTATTGTGGGCTTCCTGCAAAAATTTTCGTCCTTCACTCATACCCTCAACATACATCAGGATGGCTTTGGTTTCCGGATCATTTCTGAAAAATTCAAGATACTCATGAAACTTGATATCCGATTCATTACCGACACCCACATAGTAGGTAAACCCTTCGTGTTTTCGGATCGTCGCCTCTGTGATAAGTGTCAGGGCCATGTTGCCGCTTTGACACAGCAAGGCGATGTTTCCCCTGGGGGGGTTTTGAATACCCACAAGGTTCATATTGGTTTTAAGATTGATCATCCCCGAGGTGTTGGGCCCGATCAATCTGACACCGGCCTGTTTTGCAACAGCAACCGCCTCAAGTTCAAGGGCCTTCCCTTTGGCACCCAGCTCCCTGAAACCACCGGCGATAATAATGGCCCCGGCAACCTTTTTTTCACCGCATTTTTTTAAAATTTTCGGGATTGTCCCGGCAGGTGTTGTAATCAAGGCAAGGTCAACCGGGGCATCGATTTGTGTAATGTCGGTATAACATTTAAGACCCAATATCTTATCTTCTTTTGGGTTTACCGGATAAATATTTCCTTCAAAACCATCTGCCAAAAGCGTTTTAATGGCCTGAAAGCCCCGCTTGGTTTTATTTTTTGATGCACCGATGATGGCCACTGATTTTGCGTTGAGGACTCTATCTAACATAACGGGTTTCCTTTGATTATTTTTTCCGTTGCGCAAAGTTTTCCAAGGACTGGTTTCTTTCTTTTGTTGAAACACAGGCCAGACATCCTTCAATCTCATACTCCATCAATGCCTCAAGACTGCACTCACCCTGGGCCATGAGAAATCCTTTTTTGATGACTTTCAGGGAAAAAGAAGAATTGGCAACAATCTTCTGGGCCATATTAAACGCCTCGTCCATGAGTGCCTCCAGCGGGACCGCTTTGTTGACAAGGCCAATACGCTCGGCTTCAATGCCAGTGATGTTTTCTGCAGTAAACAACAGCTCTTTGGCCTTACCCGGACCGACCAGATCCTGGACAAGACGGAATGCCCCCCCTGTGACAGAAGAGGTTACCTTTGCCTCAGGGGATCCGATAAGGGCCTCTTGGGCGGCAATCCGGATATCACAGGCCAGGGCAAGCTCATACCCGGAACCCAGCGCGTACCCGTTAATGGCCGCAATGGTTGGTTTTTCAAACCGGATGATCTTTCTGGATGCCTCCTGTAAGGACTCAAGGTAGATCCTGTAGTCTTCTATGCTTCTGCCTTTTGAATCCTTAAGATCAGCCCCGGTTGAAAAAGCGCGGCCGACACCTGTTATGATCAGTGCCTTTACATCATTGTCCTGTTTTGCCCTGTCGAGGACATCCTGCATCTCAATCCAGAGCTGCCGGTTCATTGCATTGAGCACTTTGGGTCTGTTCAACCGAATCAGCCCGATCCTGTCCTTTTTTTCATAAAGGATACAGTCATATTCCATGGGATTCACCTCTTGTGAAAGGAGTTGGCCAATGGCCAATTTAAAAATTGCCCGATTGGCAGTCTGGATTCTTCATGGTGTTTTTGAAATTTGGACGTTGAAAAAAAGAACCCTGATTGTTTATGTCACGTTTCTTGTCCATACTTAACGGTTTTACCCAGTGAGTGCAAGGAATGATTCTTGTTGTCCGACAAGAATCTAAGCAATTGTTTTATTTTTCCTGCCATATCGGGGTGCGTTTTTCAAAAAAGGCGGCGACCCCTTCCTTTGCATCGTCTGTGGTGCACAAACGTGTAAAGGCCTCATTCATATACTCAAATTGGGCCATATAATGCATGTCTTCGGAGGCGTAAAACGCAGTTTTGGCAATCTGGACGGCAATGGGGCTTTTTTGTGCCAGCTCTTTTGCCCAGGCAAGGGCCTGGGTGTCGAGGTCATCCTTGGGAACTATTTTATTGATCAGCCCCAGGGCCAGGGCTTCGGGGGCCTTTAACAATCGTCCGTAAAGCAAAAGTTCCAATGCTTTTTTCCGGCCCACGCAACGGGCAACGGGAATGACAGGGCCCACACAATTTAATCCCACATTGATGGCGGTAAGGCCCATGCGGGAGGTGTCCGCGGCAATGACCAGGTCGCAGGCGGCGATCAGGCCCATGCCGTTGGCAGCGGCGAAACCGTTCAGCTGTGCAATAACAGGGGTTCTCATGTTTGCAATATGCACAAGGGGCCGCTCCATTCTGCCGATCCACTCCCGGTATTCAAGGGCAGTTTTTCCGGCCAGCTCTTTTACATCAATGCCGGCGCAAAAGGCACGGCCGGCTGCCTTCAGAAGAATAACCCGTACCTTGGGGTCGGCATCCAGCTCCCCCAATGCCTGGTCCAGTTCGCCTGCCATTTGACTGTTAAAGGTGTTCAGACTTTCCGGCCGGTTCAGGGTCAGGGTTCCCACATGGGTGTCACTTGTTTCAATGAGAACGGTTTCAAATTTTGTCATGATACCTCCTTGGTTCTTGGGGGTCATTGTTATGTAATCGGTCCTTTTCAAGTTGACCCTGACGGGATGCTACAGGGCTGCCAGGCGCAGCACCAGATTGCCCGCCACCTGGCGCCGGTAACCATGGCAAACCCCTGGGCCGCATCTGTGAGCAGCATGAGGGCGGCCCGGTTGTAACGCTTGTCCCGGAGGGCGGTACAGGCTTTTATCAGGGCGTTGCCGCAGGTGTAGGTGGTGCGCCCGGCAGAGGATGATCCCGACGGGTGGGTGCGGTCCGTGTCCGGCTGTACTAGTTCCATGGTCTCCTGTCCCTGGCAGAGGATTTCCCCGGCCATGTGGACAAAGGTGGCACCATTGCCCTGGCCCATGTCGCTGACCCCGTTGTACACCCGGATGGTGCCCGATTGGGTCAGCCGAACCTTGGCCACGGCAGAGTCGGGCAGACCATGGCCATAGCCCATGCCGTTGAACACAGCAGAGATGCCAACCCCTCTGCGTTTAAACTGCGGGGCTTGTTCTATCCATTTTTTTCGTTCAGTCCACAAATCGTGGTCAGACAGGCGGGACAAACATTCTACCATGCCTGTGGAATGGG
>JAHIVS010000677.1 GCA_018816605.1 Pseudomonadota bacterium | reverse complement strand
GTGGGACTGCAGATCATTTCAGGGTCCAGTACATGGACCCGGTTTTTTTTCACCGCATCGATGCTCTTAAAGGCCATCCATTTTTGCCGTTCAAATTGTCCGGCGCGTTTGGAGGTTCCCATGGTGGCAATGAGAATAACCTCAGGATTTTCCCGGATCACCTTTTCCCTGCTGTAAATGCCCGAAGCTTCATTTTCCGCAATGTTGATCCCCCCGCCATACCGGATGTATTCGTTGATAAACATCTCCCGGTTGGCCGAATGGAGGGGTTTGAGCCCGATCTGCAAAAAAACCCTGGGTCTGGCAAGATTTCCTGTTCGTTCAAGAATCTGGCTGGCCTGGGTTTGGGCCTTGTCCACAATGACCCGGGCCGTCTGTTCCCGTTCCAGAATTTTTCCGATCATGAGGGTTATTTCGCACATCTGCTCAAAGGTTTTCGGATTTTGGGCCCGAAGGATGGGAATGGATTGCCCTTCCAAAATTTTGAGCTGTTTTTCCCGGGACAGGGCGCTGGCAATCACCAGGTCCGGCTGGAGCCGGATGATTTTTTCAATATTCATCTGGGTGACCGACCCGATTTTTTCTTTGAATTGTGCCGCTTTCGGGGTGATGCAATAGGTGGTATCGGCAATCAAATGATCCTGGCCCCCCACAAGATAGATGGTCTCGGTGATGATGGGGGAAAGGGAGATCACCCGTAAAAAGGCCGGTGTTGCCAACGCCTGCCCGGCTGCCACCCCCAGTAAGCCTGCAACAAGCCCCAAAAGCATCCGTCTATTCATGGGAAACCTGTTCCAAGGCACCTGTAAACAGGGCATTCAGGGCTGTTTTAAGGGCCTGCGGTATTTGCGGGTCCAAGATGAACTCCTGGATTTTTTCCACCTCCTGTCCGGCAATCTGTGAAGCAATGGTTCGGCACCATTCCTGATAAAAATTCAAATCCCGGATCAGACCCCGTTCGTGGGCATCACTCAGGGCAAGGGCGGATTCTAAAAACGCGGCATATTTTTTCTCAAGCACCAGAAGTTCCACAATGCCGGCAACCTCATTTTGAGTGACACCTTTCTGGTGCATGCAGTCGCAGGTCACGCCTGCTGCAAGGTTGAACAAAGAGATATTTCTCTCTTTGAGACGCTGAAAAATATTGCGGTTGGAAGATATTTTGTTCTGCTTGAGGATTGCCCGGTTTACCCCGGCATAGACCGCCTTTCCAATGAGTTCCCCCATTTTTGAATGGCCGCCGGCGTTTTCGACGGACACCCCCTGTCCCTGCACCACCAGTACATTGTCGGTTCCCGTACCGGTGGCCTGATTTGCCAGGGACGTATAGGTGCTTCTGATGTCCAGGTCGGCAAGCGCTGCACTCTTGGCTTCCGTGGCTGCGATAATGGCCCGGGTCATGGCCCGTTGGGACAATTTCATATTGGTCAGGAGAATGATGTTGATGGTGCCGGATTCGTAGAACTGCCCCTCATCCTTTGACATGCGTACCGCATTGGACAGGACTCCGGCCGTGACAAGGGCTGTTACCTTCATGTCTTTAAAGCTTTTTTCCGTCACGCTCAGGTTGTCCATGTCGGCACCGGTCATCAAAAAGGAGGCGGTTTGCGCCTGCCGTTCATTGGCCTTTAAAATGCGGTCCCGGAGATGGTCGATCCCCCTTTTATGCCCCACTCCCCAGGTGGGGGCCGGAGAATAGTGGTTGCCCACGGTCAAGATATTATCCCGCTGGCCTTCAAGGGTGGAGACAATGGTCTGGGGATGTTTGAAATCCACCACCAGGGTCTTGCTGGCAAAATCATAAATATCAGCCGTATTGATCACAGCCGAACGCACATAATCCAGATCCAGGTGTAGGGGGCGTGACCGGGTAATGGTTACCGGAAGAATTTCATTGGCCGGATCTGCAAACCCATCTGTGTAAATCATGGCAGAAAGCCAGGAGATAAAATAGCCCGAATGGGCGGCGGCCCTGCAGGTGAGTTCACAGGGAAAATAATAGATCTGGTTATTTTTTACGGCATCCACCTCTTTCCAGCCCGGCCGTGAAAAATAGGCCTCTGCCACCGGGCGGTCACTGCCGCAGCCGTAGATCACCTGGGGATTAAAGGCCATCCACTCCTGCCGGCTCACCGTAACCACGCTGCCCTCGCGCCCGAAGTCCGGCGGGATGCCGCCGGATAAACGAATCAGCTCATTCTGAAAAGAGGTGCTGCCCGGGGTCATGATCATGTCCCGACCCATGAGCCGGATCACCCGTTTTCGCTGTTCGGGAACGGCCCGGGCCAGTTTTTTCTGGATGTGCGCTATTTCCAGGCGGTTTTTTTTGACCACCTGCCGGGCCTGATCCTCTTGGCCAAATAATTTGCCCAGGGCCAGAATATTTTCATAGGACTTCTCAATGGTTCGGGTTTCATAAACAAAAAGCGGGATTCCGGTTTTCTTTAACGCCTCCATGATCTGCTTGTGAAAAGGTCCCAGAATAACCAGATCCGGTTGAAGCCCTTTTATCCGTTCAATTGAGGGCATAAAAAATCCGCCCACAACAATTTTGTCTGCTGCCCCTTCCAGGGTGGCATCGTGATAGGTCAGGCCGATAATGGCTTCTCCGGCTCCGATTTCAAACAAAATTTCACTGGCGCCCGGCACCAGGCAGACCACTTTTACGGGCAAAGTTTCAAGCACCAGATCATTGCCAAAGGAATCCGTTGCCCCGCCGGACGCACAGCCGATGCGGGTGTATAGCCAGAACATTCCCATACAGGCGATCAGAAAAATGATCCGGCCTTTATTTATTT
>JAHIVS010000090.1 GCA_018816605.1 Pseudomonadota bacterium | reverse complement strand
TCCGCCTCCAGCAGCACCCGGGGTGTGAAAAATTTTTCCTAAAATGCTATAATCGGAAAATATCCTAATCACGCAAAGCTCTCGCAACTAAATTGATAGACCGTCCGCCTCCAGCAGCACCCGGGGTGTGAAAAATTTTTCCTAAAATGCTATAATCGGAAAATATCCTAATCACGCAAAGCTCTCGCAGATCATAAAGCCTCCCATGGGTCTGGATCATCAGGGCATAGCTTCGCTCTGTTAGTTCCATGGGAATCAGGTCTGACATGATATGCATATACTCATATAAGAGATCAAAAAAAAATTCAATCCGTAAAAATAAAAAATTATTATCTCATATCGATCGCTCAATTTTCGGTTTTGCATTTCTTAGTGGTTATAAAAGCAAGAATGCATCGTTTAACTTGGGGGGGCGAGGGAGGAAACGACACTCCCCCGGACCCAGGTCCGGGGGAAGCGCATCGGCAGTTTATAGCAAATCCTTTTTAATGGCTACGGCCAGGCAGACAGCAACGCAGACAAATGTTGCTCCAAGGCATAGCGCCGCAATGATCGCGGGAGATGTGGTCATTATTTTCTCCTTCAGGTTTCAGGTGTACCAAAAACAAATATACCGCACAAAATTTGTGAAAATACTGCATTTTCAGATAGGAGTCAAAGGGAAAAATAGGTAAATAAAAACTAATCCAAGGAAAATAGCTGTAAAAATAATCGGAGGCCTAATTACAGGGCAATCGCATGTAACTTTTTATTTATCACCGATATCCTTGATTCAAAAGACCCATATGAAGAAAAGGATCATAAATTTTCAATAATGAAAGAGAATCTGTTGAATTTTAAAAAATCAGAAAAACATATGGTTACAAAGACATTAACAATTTTAAGCCTACAAAATCGCTTAAATACAAAAAAGTTGCTTAAAAAACTTGAACATCGAGTTACAGGCACACTTTGAATCCACCTAGGGGGTTTTGTAAAACTCTTTACTGTTTTTGACACGGGTTTGCATGCGCATAGCCGCCACCGCAGTCAGTGGAATCCGTTTTTCTTTTGAGGCGCAAGCCGGGTCATTTCTCCATTGATTTAGAAGGCAAACAGCTGAAGAAATTATGGAACTGACCATGGGCACATGGAGCGGGTAAAAATAGGTCACCCGGATATGGAGAATATTGGCATCCTGGATACTCTTGTGGCCGGGCTTTTTCGATCGGGACGACCGGAACTTCAGATTATCATTTGGGATGTCACCGGTTTCCAGGGCAAAATCCTCAAAGGCCTCAAACCCCGGGTTCAGCCTTTCGATGCGCACCAGTTTTTCAGAGGTGTCAAACTCCTTAAGCACCCGTTCCCTTGCCACCTGAAACCCCGCCACCAGGTCCCCGCCCCTGGGGGTATAACTGTAAAGGGGGGCAAGGCCCCTGGCAAAGCCTTCTTTTACGGCGTCAAACTCGGCATGGTTCAAGGTTCCGGCCCGAACCGCTTCAAATGCAGCATAGTTAAGCGTTATCTTGGCATGGTAGATCAGGGCGAATTGGATGGCACCGAAAATAAGCAGCATCATCACAGGGAGGACCACCAGCAGTTCCACCATGCTCTGCCCGGATTGATTTTTGTGCAAGAACGCTTTCACTTTGTCTGGCCCAACAGCTGAAAAAGAGCGTCCATTTTTTCCCGGCCCAGTTTTCGGGCAGGATCATTTTCAGGCAGGTTTTCCTGCATGTCGATAAAGGTTTTTAAAGCCTGCTGCATTTGCAAAAGCCCCATATTATACCAGGCTTTCCCCAGCCCATTGTCCCTTATAAGCGCGTTTTCATAAGCCATGACTGCCCTTTGGGGCTGTTTGTCTTTGGCATAGGCATTTCCCAGATAAAACCAGAAATTTGCATCCTTGGGTACCTGGGATGTTAGAAACTCATATTGGCGCACGGCCTCTTTATAATCAGCCCTGCGATAGCTTGCCATGGCCGCTTCAGACTGCTCCAAAGACAACTGATACGGGCCTTGCCTGTGGGATGCACAACCCCCCAACAGGGTCACCATGGATATGAGGATAAAAATCAAAAAGGGCCTTGCCATTTAAGCAACTCTCCTGTTTTTAAATGAAAAGATTCAGCCTGGCCAGCCTTTAACTCCAGAACCATTTTTGCCCCCCAGGCCGAAGAGAACCGCCAGGTTTTTAAGTTGTGACAAATTTTGATTATGGTGAAATTTGCATCAAGATAAACAAGATCCAGGCGATAGCCCATGAAAAAAGTATGAATAGCGTTGCAAGGAGCAATTATCAAGCCCCTTGCCGCCACATGCTCTCCACGGCCCAAAAGCCCCCGGGCCCGTTCCAGCCAGGTTTGGGTCCTCAAGACAGCTGGCAGCATGATTTTGTCGGCCTTGTATATCTTGCCTGTAATCAAAAAAGACCCCCATGTAAAAATTTCATGATGATGGGAAAGGCCAGGATAATGAAGGTGGTGGGAAAGATAAAAAGGATCAGGGGACCCACCAGCTTGACCGGGGCCTCCATGGCCTTTTTTTCCGCCCGCTGAAATCGTTCATTCCGGCGCTGTTCCGCTTGGATTTTCAAGACCGATCCCAGACCGGAACCCATTTTTTCAGCCTGGACCACAGCGTTGACAAAACTTGTAAGTTCCGTGATATCCAGGCGGTCGGCCATCCGCTTCAGGGCCTGTTCACGGTTGGTTCCGGACCGCAAATCCCGCAAAACAATGCCGAATTCATTGACCAAAGGCCCCTTTGGCCCTTTTATCCGGGCCTGTTCAATGGCACCTGAAAAGTTGAGCCCGGCCTGAACCGCCATGGATATAAAGTCAAGATGGGCCGGCAGGGTCCGTAAAATCCCGTCCACCTGGCGCTTTCTTAAATCCCTCATCCAGATATCCGGATAAAGATATCCCAGGAGCAAAAAAACCGGGATAAAAAGAGTGTTCCATTCATCCACCACCAGGATACCCCCAACACCCAGGCCCAAGACCAGAAGGGAAGTAAAAATTTTAAGGGCGACAAACTCCTCTGACATCATAAGATAAGACACCCCGTTTCTTTGTAATTTTTTTTCCAGTTTTTCCATATACCGGAAAGGGATCTGGGCACAGACATGATAGGCAATGATCCTCACCAACGGCCAGATAAAGGACAGGAGAGCTGGCAAAGGATCCCTGAACTCCCGGTCATCATCGGGTACGCCTGCGTTTAAAAAAACCAGACAATAAAAAAGGGTCATGAAAGCCAAGGTGGAACAACAGGCCGCCCCCAACAATATCGTATTTTCAAGTATCATACGTTAATGCTCGTTATTTTTCGAATGGCCAGAAAACCCAAAACCTGCATGGCCGAAACAAGGGCCAGCACAGCCCAGCCAATCCGGGTGGTAAAGAGCATCCCCATGGCAGCAGGCTCAATTCGCATGAGGACAATGGTCAGAAAAATGGGCAGGGAACTCATGACGATGCCCTGTAATTTTCCCTGGGCCGTGAGACTGTCAATCTTTCCTTCCATGGTCAGTTTCCGCCTCAGGGTATCCGCCAGAATTTCGAAGGTTTCCGCCAGGTTCCCCCCAACTTCCCGGGAAATCCGGATGGCGGAGATGCACATGGAAAAATCCTCCAGCGGAACCCGGATTTCCATATGTGTCAGGGCGGTTTCAAAATCCTCCCCCAGCTTTCTTTCCCTCAGATAAAGGCCAAATTCCTGGCTCATGGGAGCCGGGGCTTCCCGTACCAGGGTTTCCATGGCACTGGGCAAACTGGCCCCTACTCTCAAGGAACCGGCCATCATGATCAGGGCGTCGGGAAGTTGTTTTTCGAATGCTTGCAAGCGTTTTTTCAAAAGCAGGTCCAGACCGATTTTCGGCACAATCAACACCAGGGCAAAACAAAGAACCCCTAAAAGCAATTTTCCGGAAAGCAACCAGATCAGGCCTGGCAAAATCAGGATCACCGCCATATAAAGATTGATATAAAATTGCGCTTCAACAAAAACAAACATGGTGGAGAAATGGTGGTTTACAATCTCAATAAGACTTTTATTAAGGTCTTCAAGCCGTTTGGATGCGGCCCCCAAAAACAACCAGGCCAAAATCGCCGAACAACCGCCCACCAGCATGGCAATGATCAATATGGAAAGGGTCATGGTTGCTCCTTTGAGAAAAGATTCATATTGACGGGAATCCCCCTGCTGCCGAGCTCTTCATAAAATTCTGGAACCCTGCCTGTGGCCGTAAATTCCCCCCATACTCGATGATCTTTATCAAATCCTTTTTGTCTATAAATAAAGATATTCTGCATTTGTACTGTACCGCTTTCCATACCCGTAATTTCAGTGATATGGGTAATTTTTCTGGAACCGTCGGGAAACCGGGCCTGCTGCACCACAATATCAATGGCAGAAGCGATCTGTTCCCGAACAGCCTGATCCGGCAGTTCCATGCCCGACATCATCACCATGACCCCCAGCCTGGCCATAAGATCCCTTGGGGTGTTGGCATGGGCCGTGGTCAAAGAACCGTCATGGCCCGTGTTCATGGCCTGGAGCATATCAAGGGCTTCGCTGCCCCGGCATTCCCCCACCACGATCCGGTCCGGCCGCATTCGCAGGCAGTTTTTCACAAGATCCCGAATGAAGATACCGCCACTGCCTTCCATGTTAGCAGGTCTTGCCTCAAGGGAGACAACATGGGGCTGGTTCAGGCTTAATTCCGCTGAATCCTCCACGGTAATAATCCGTTCACCCGACGGAATATAATTGCTCAATACATTTAAAAAAGTTGTTTTTCCGCTGCCGGTTCCCCCTGAAATGATGATATTTTTTTTATTTGTCACGGCGGTTTCCAAGAACTCGGCCATGTCCGGGGACAAGGCGCCAAATCCAATAAGCCTTTCCATGGTCAGTTTTTGTTTGAAAAACTTTCGAATGGTCAAAGTCGGGCCTTTAATGGCAAGGGGCGGAATAATCGCGTTAATTCTTGAACCGTCTTTCAGCCGACCGTCCACCATGGGAGAACTTTCATCAATCCTGCGGCCAAGGGGGGAGACAATCCGCTCGATAACGGCCATCACCGCATCGTTGCCGCTGAAATGAATCCCTGTTTTTTGAAGACGACCGCCCTTTTCAATATAGATATCCTCATGACCGTTGATCATGATTTCAGTGATATCGTCATCGGCGAGCAAACCTTCCAGGGGACCAAGTCCCACGGCTTCATTCAATACATCCAGGGCCAGGGAGGCCCGGTCAATCTGGGCCGGGATATTGCCGGTATTCTGGGCGATGATTTCATCAATGAGGGAGGCCACGACATTTCTCAGTTCACCATCATCCATGGCTGCCACATCCGTACGGCGCAGATCCATGGCCAGCATCAGTTTCTGATGTATCCGGTTGTGAACAAGATACCGCTCCCCATTATCGTTATCCACAGGTTCCAAAGGGTTTGTCCCCGGCTCTTTTTTTACTGCCTCTTCCCTGAGTTTGAGGTGCCCCTCAGGCGGGGGAACAAACGGAACCTGTGCCAGGGGTTCGGGTATGGAGGACGGATTTTCCGGCACCACACAAAGGGAGTATTCACCGATCCTGATTTCATCCTCCCGGCTTAAAGGGCCGAATGATGTCACCATGGTCCCGTTCACCTTTATCCCGATTCCCTTGGAGGTATCCAGAACAAAAAGCCCTTTAGGCTGAGTGGAGATCTCTGCATTACTGGCGGCAATTCGCCAGCCCTTCAGGGAAATTAAATTCTTACCGGCTCTGCCGATTGTGCAGGAGGAACCCGCACAGGGAACTGTCCGGAGTTCATTGCCTTTGTTGTCTTTAAGCTTGATTTCAAACATGGTTTTTACTCAAGTATCTCATTACCTTTCACAATTTTTGAAAATTGGCTTTGAATGGAATTGGCTTTGTTCAAAGCGGCCTTGTTTTCGGGAGAATTCACATCATGGATGGTGGGCGTAACAAAAATCACCAGTTCGGTTTTATTGTTTTTAAAATTACTGGACCGGAATAAAGGCCCCAGGACGGGCAAGTCCTTGAGCCAGGCCACGCCGTTATTATTGTTGCTGCCATCTTCTTTCAGCAGCCCTGCTATGACAAGGGTCTGGCGTTCACGCATACTGATATCGGTCTGGGTGGACCGGGTTTTAATCGCCGGAATACCGCTGACATTGAGGACGTCGTCTATCTCACTGACCTCGGTCTCCACATGGGCCATGATATTGTTCTCTCCATCCACAATGGGTTCGATTTTCAGGATGATTCCGTATGATTTAAACTCCACACTCACCTGGCCCTGTGAAGAGGTTGTGGGCATGGGGTATTCCCCCCCGGCCAGAAATTGGGCCTTCCCTCCGGAACGGGCGCTTAAACGGGGTTCGGCCAGGGTTACTGCGTCCCCTGAACTCTCGGCGAGATTTAGGGTAGATCCAATCATGGTGGCAATCCCAAAATACCCGGCCCCGTTGGTTAAGTTGAGCCCCTTCATCTTTGTAGCGGTATCCGACATACCCGAATTAACAATGCTTGCATTGTTTCGGTTGGCCTCCCAGCCAAACCCAAAGGACGGTCCGCCAATCTTCATGGTAGTCCAATCAATACCGATAGTTTCGGTGAAGTTTTTGGATACCTCCATTATTTTCACATGCATATAGACCATTTTTTCTGCAATCACGGCCTGTTTTTTGGTCATATTCAGAAGATTAGGATACCGGGCGGCCACCATCTTGATCAGCTTGTCATCCCCCTCGGAGACCTCGCCTGCGATAATGGTCTCCCGGCCCATTTTACGAATCTTCAAGTTGGGGATGCCTGAAAGCAGGTTGGAAATGTCCTGGTAGGAGTCTGCCGGCGTAACCAGGTTGAGCGCATCCTTATACATGTCCATAATCCGGTTGAAAACAACCTGGTCC
>JAHIVS010000676.1 GCA_018816605.1 Pseudomonadota bacterium | reverse complement strand
GGGTGTTCCCCGGGGATGTCCTCTTTTGCCAGATCGGCATACCCGATAATGACAGCAAGCAGATTGTTGAAATCATGGGCAATTCCTCCGGCAAGGGTGCCGATTGCCTCCATCTTGTGAACCTGGCGAAGCTCCAGCTCAAGGGTCTTTTTCTCCTTTTCCGCCATTTTCCTTTTAGTGATATCCAGGAAAATGGAAATACCGGCAAGGACCTCTCCCTTGGAATTTATGATGGGGGCGGCATTGGCCCACATAAACCGATCCGACCGGCCCGATTGTTTGACCCAATACTCCATGCTGACAGGATTGCCTTCCCTGATGGCCCGGGTAAGGGGATAGCCTTCCGGCTCAAGCGGATTTCCATCAAGGTCATATCCTTGAAATTTCCGAACATAGCTGAAAATATTAAAGGAATCGCCCAGGGTTTGTTTTGATTCACCCATGAGGAAAAGACCCACCTCATTGATATACTGCACCTTACCGGTTTTCGCGTCTGCTATCAGAATTCCCGCCTGGCTGTTATCAAGGGCTGCCTGGAGTATTGCCCGGGTTTCTTCCAGATTTGCCTGGGTTTTTATCCGGTCTTCAGCCTCCTGTAAAAGTTTTTTATTGGCCGATTTGAGCTCATTTGTTCTAAGTTCCACTTTGGATTCCAGGCCATCGACAAACGCCTGGATACGGGCAGCCATTATATTGAAGGTCACGGCAAGCTGTCCGATCTCATCCTTGCCCTCTTCTTCAAAACAAACACCCAAGTTTCCCTTTCTGAATTCTTTGGCTGTTTTTGTCAGGCGGAGTATTTTTTTTGTGATATTGTCGTTCAATAATTTCCATATACCCAGGGCAACCAGGACGCTAAACAGGGCAATCCCCACAAGGAGGATAACCGTTACTTTGTGCGTATGAACAATTTTGCGCCGGGCCTGCTGCATCTGATCGGCTGCCAGTCGGACCAGTGATCCGGATATGGGGGCCTCGGTTTTCTCCTGGAGGGAAATATCATTGAAAATTGATGTTATCTGTCCATCTGTTTCCAAAATTTTTTCCGAAATATCGATTATCCGATCCAGAAGCCCGGTAATTCTTTCTCGATCCAGCACACCAAGGGACGGCGCTGTTTCTATCTGCCGGTAAAGCGTGAAGGATACGTTAAAGGCAGACTGCATCAAAAACCGCTTATGAATGATCCTGTATTCCTGGATATGAGATTTCATCTCATGGTACAAATTCAAAAAATGATCCTGCCCGGAGAGTTCTGTTTCCAAAGATCCCAGATAAAGCATGAGCTGGGCATAAAACCCCCATTCCGACGCAGACAACTTTGTCTCAAGTTCAATGGACTTGATGGAGGTCTGGGCAAACCGTCTGGCCGAGGACAGATATAAATTCAAATCGATATGGCTTTCCTGCAGGGCGCTGCCGACATCGGACAATTGGATCTGATGCTTCAACAATTGACTGGTCCCAATGACCTTTGCAATCTGCCGTATGGAGGGTTGAACATATTCCCGGTGGGCGGCTTCAAAGCCGATCATGGGATAGTGCAGGAAAAAGGCATTGTACAAACGGCGGGATTTTTCCATACCCCGATCCATGTCCAGCACCAACCGCTGTATTTCAGAACTGACAAGAATGGCGGTTTCAGATTTTCTTACACTGTGCAGGGACCAGTAACCCGTGGCCGCAACCATCACAATAAGCCCCAGAAAAAAACTGCCGCCCAAACCAAATTTAGATGAAATGCTCATTTCCTGCCAATACCGGAAAATTTTATTCCATGGGGTCATAAAAATAATTTTCTTACTCCGGGGTATAGGTGAATATAACATTTTCCTGTAATGCCCTCACGCCGGCATCGGGATCATCCAACCGCAGAACATTAAAGGCTGCCTTGGAACAGTCTCCAAATTCATCACAGGTTAAATCTCCTGTAACCCCTTTATGGTCGCGCGTTGCATAAAGGGCTTTTCGCAGGGCACTGCGGCCGATATAAAGGCTGCCGTCCGCTTCCTGAACCGCTATTGCTTCAATGGCCCCAAACAATAGCATGGCCGCATCATAGGCATTCAGAAAATAATAATTGGCCGGCAGGGTTTTGTATTTTTCCATGTACTTGCGGGACACTGCATCCGCAGCCGGGTTTTTGGGACTTACCGGCCCCACAAAATACATACCCTTTCCCTTTTCTTTGACATCCCTGATAAAAGAGTCTTCAATCAATGCCCCGTCACTCATCATAACAATATCTCTCAATTCCGGATTTTCAGCTGCTGCCGCAAGAATCAGATTGCCTTCGGGCTGAAACAAGGGGAAAAACAACAATTGGGCCCCGGAATTGTACACTGCTGTCAAAACAGGCCCCATCACCGTTTCTCCTTTGTTGATCGAGGTATCCAGAACAATTTTTCCGCCCTGTTTTTCAAAGGACTGCCGAAACCCGTCCGTGAGTCCCCGGGTATAAATATCTGTGTCATTAACCATGGCAACCCTCCGGATGCCAAGCTTTTGAAATGCAAATATGGCAGCCGCCTTTCCGGCATTTTCCTCATTGTTTGCTGTTCTGAAATACCCCGAATGCCAGTCAGGAGCTGCTTTCCCACCAATGGATGTCAGAAAAGGCGCGCTATTGTTGCCGGAAATCATGACCAGTCCGGCTTCGGACATGGCATGGGATGCGGTTCTGGCTGCCCCGGAACAGGTTGTGCCAAAAATGGCAATGGTCTGGGGATCTGCCAGTATCTTCAAAACGGCATTGGCACCGCCCTCGCTGGTGCATCCGGTATCCTCCTTCTGCAAAAGAAATGAATGCCCCAATACCTGCCCGTTCTTTTGGTCAATGGCAAGCTCAAGCCCCCGGATCTGTTCCATGCCCAGGGATGCCACCTTCCCTGACAGGGCCTGGAGAACTCCTATTTTCAAAGGATCACCAGGCTCGACACGTACACATCCAAGGGGGTCCGTACACTGAAAAGACGGCGCCTGCTCCCCGCAGGAAAAAAGAACAAACCATACCGCCAGGGGCAAGACAGATAAAATTATGGATTTGAATCCTGGCATGCGCTTTCTCCTTAACCATTGTCACATTTTTTTAAATAAACTATAACGCGACTTGCCCAAAATAGTCAATACAGGGCAAAGAGAGTGGTGGGCATAAACACGCCCCTTGCCAGGTGCAATGATAATGTGATAGCCTTCCGGAAACAGCATTACAGCCATTTTCCGGCTGAAGGGGTGGTTTTTATCCCCTGGTGACAACCATCCAAAAAAGGATACTGGTCATGGAAATTGATTCAAAGCTTCCCAATCTTTCGGTAAACATATTCACCCAGATGTCGCAATTGGCACAGGAGTATTCTGCCCTGAACCTGTCCCAGGGATTTCCGGATTTTGATGTAACCCCCGAGCTGACAGCCCTTGTCAAAGGATACATGGACAAAGGGTTGAACCAGTATGCGCCCATGCAGGGGGTTCTGGCCCTCAGGGAACGCATCCGAAGCAAAGTTTTTAAGCTCCACGGCGCCAGCTATGACACCCAAACGGAAATAACCATCACTTCCGGTGCTACGGAAGCGCTGTTTGCCGCGATTACGGCAGTGGTGAACCCCGGGGATGAGGTAATCGTTTTCGAACCGGCATATGATTCCTATGTTCCGGCAATATTGCTGAACAAGGGGATTCCCGTGTTTCTGGAAATGAAGTACCCGGACTACCGCATTGACTGGAATGAAGTAAAAGATTCCCTGACGGACAAAACCCGGCTGATTATTTTGAATTCTCCCCATAACCCCACAGGAAAAATTCTAGACCAGGAAGACATAAAAGCCCTTGGGCAGATTGTTGAAAAAAGGCCCATCATGATCTTGAGCGATGAGGTGTATGAGCATATTGTTTTTGATGGCGTGTCCCACCAGAGCATGGCCCGGTATCCGGAACTCAAAGAGCGGTCCTTTGTGGTCAGTTCCTTTGGGAAAACCTACCACACCACCGGCTGGAAAGTGGGCTATTGCCTGGCTCCCAAAGCCTTGTCAAGGGAATTCCAGCGAATTCATCAATACCTGACCTTTTCCGTCAACACGCCCATTCAGCTTGCCCTTGCCGATATCATGGACAAAGAAGACCTCTACCTCGGCCTTTCCGAATTTTATCAAATAAAACGCGATCATTTCTTAAGCCTTTTGGCCGGGTCCAGATTCAGGCCCCTGGCCTGCAGGGGAACCTTTTTTTTAATGCTGGATTATTCAAGGATAACACAGGAGAAGGACCATTCCTTTGCCAGAAGGATGACCATTGAGCACGGGGTCACCGCCATCCCCCCTTCTGTTTTTTACCATGACGAAAAGGATCATCGGGTGCTTCGGTTCTGTTTTGCCAAAAAAAACCAAACCCTTGAAAAGGCGGCCAAAATTTTATGCAAACTTTAACAGTCTGACCGATACCGTCGTCTCCAACGGTAAAAACCCTTTTGCGGAACAAACCTGTCCAGGATGGACAATTGATTTTTTTTTATCCCAGGTTTTATCCGAACCGGCCGGTAATATAATCTTCGGTCAGCTGGTGCAAAGGATTGAGAAAAATCTGATCCGTGGGCCCCACTTCAATGAGATCTCCCAGATGAAAATAGGCCGTACGCTGGGATACCCGGGATGCCTGCTGCATGGAATGGGTGACAATGACAATCGCATAATCCTGCTTTAATTCATCTATCAGGTCCTCAATAATGGCGGTTGCGATCGGGTCCAGGGCCGAACAGGGTTCGTCCATCAGTATCACTTCCGGATTCACGGCAATGGTTCTGGCAATGCACAAACGCTGCTGCTGGCCGCCGGACAACCCGGTTCCGGGCTGGTCCAGGCGATCCTTCACCTCCTTCCACAATCCGGCCCGGCGCAGGGACTGTTCCACCAGACCATCGGTCTCGTCCCGGTTCTGTACAAGGCCGTGAATCTTCGGGCCATAGGCGATATTGTCATAGATGGACTTGGGAAAGGGATTTGGTTTTTGAAATACCATGCCCACCTGGGCCCTGAGGGGCACCACATCCACATCCTTATCGTAGATATTTTTATTGTCAATGGTGATGGTTCCTGTGACCCTGCACCCGTCAATGGTATCATTCATACGGTTCAGACACCGCAGGAAAGTGGATTTTCCGCAACCCGAAGGCCCGATCATGGCGATTACCTCATTGCGACCGATGTCCAGATTGATATTGTTAATGGCTTTTTTGTCACCATGGCCATAGTAGACATCCACATTCCGGCAGCACATCCGGGCATTTTCAACCTCAAACCGTCCAATGGTGGCGCGTTCTTTTCTGGGTACCAGTTCTTTTCTCATTTTCTTTAAGGGCATTGGGGGTCCCCCATTGCCTCCCTTATCCATTACCGTTTGCATTTTTGAAACTTTCAGCAATCGCATTTTGTATTCTCTTATCCAAAAGTGTCGGGCAAAGAGCGCGGGGCCGGACAGAAACGGTTTCCTGCCCGGCCGGGATACTTCTTACAGGTCGCCTAAAGAAAGCGGTTTTAAATTTACAACATTTTCCTTAAACACTTTTCTTTCCGCCTCTGGCATGGGAATCAGTCCCTTGTCCGTCAGATACCCTTCTTCTCCCCAGGCTTTTTCACTGGTAAATTCGGCAAGAAATTCCATCATGCCCGGAATGGTTTGCACATGGGCTTTTTTCACATAAAAATACAAGGGGCGGGAAACAGGATAGGCTCCGTCGGCAATGGCCTCAAATGTGGGTGAAACCCCGTCCACAAGAGATCCCTGGATCTTGTCCGTATTCTGGTCAAGGTAGGAAAACCCGAAAATACCAAGGGCAGCCGGGTTGGCAGAAAGTTTTTGGACAATCAGGTTGTCATTCTCGCCCGCCTCAATATAGGCGCCGTCTTCACGGATGGTCTGGCAAAGGGCCTGGTAGGCTTTCTTATCTGTTTTGGCAAGGGCTTTAATCCAGGGAATTTCATCACCACCGCCTTCCATGGCAAGTTCTACAAAGGCATCCCTGGTTCCGGAGGTGGGCGGGGGACCCAGCACTTCGATCTTGACATCCGGAAGCGACAGATTAACCTCTTTCCAGGTTTTGTAGGGATTGGGCTGCAGTTTGCCCGGTTCATCTCCGGCCGGGACCTCCTTGGCCAGGGCCAGAAAAAGATCTTTCCGTGTCAATTGAAAAGAGGGGCCTTGTTTGGAATTGGCAATGACAATGCCGTCATAACCGATTTTCACTTCAACAATCTGGGTTACGCCATTTTCCATTGCCTTTTCAAGTTCTGATTTTTTGATCCGCCGTGAGGAATTGGTGATATCCGGGTATTGAACGCCAACGCCTGAACCAAACAATTTGTGTCCTCCGCCGGATCCTGTGGATTCGATTTTCGGGGTTTTAAAGGAAGTGGTTTTCCCGAATTTTTCAGCCACAACCGTTGCAAAGGGATACACCGTTGATGATCCCACAATGGAGATATAATCCCGTGAAGAACCGGCAAACCCAATACCCGTGCCCAGTCCGATTACCGCCCCAAGGGTCAGGACAAAGACTGAATTTACGATCTTTTTCATTTTTTGTACTCCTTAATGTTCATGATTTTAAAAATTAAACAGCTCAGCTTTCGGACATTTAACATCTGCCACCTCCGGAAGTTGAGTTAAACAAACTACCATCTTCTTTCAAATTTTTTTCTCAGCACAACTGCCAGGCCGTTCATGATCACAAGGAAGAGCAAAAGGACCATGATGGCGGCAGATGTTTTTTCTAAAAAAGCGCGTTCCGGGCTGTCTGCCCATAAAAATATCTGCACCGGCAATACAGTGGCAGGGTCGGTGAACCCGCCGGGGATGTCCACAATAAAGGCCACCATGCCGATCATCAGCAGGGGGGCTGTTTCTCCCAAGGCCTGGGCCATGCCGATAATGGTGCCGGTGAGCATTCCGGGCATGGCCAGGGGCAATACATGGTGGACCACCATCTGGGTTCTGGATGCCCCTATCCCCAGGGCTGCCTCCCGGATGGATGGCGGAACTGATTTTAAAGATGCCCGGCCGGCAATAATAATGGTGGGCAGGGTCATCAGGGTCAATACCAGTCCGCCCACCAAAGGAGCGGATCTCGGCAGACCGAAAAAATTTAAGAACACAGCAAGTCCCAGCAGTCCGAAAACAATGGAAGGAACTGCAGCCAGGTTGTTGATGTTCACCTCAACCACATCGGTCCAGCGGTTGGTGGGGGCAAATTCCTCCAGGTAGATGGCCGTGGCAACGCCAATGGGGAACGACAGGCACAGGGTTACCAGCAGGGTATAGAATGATCCCCAGACAGCTCCCCAGATACCGGCAAGTTCCGGTTCCCTTGAATCGCCTCCGGTAAAAAAGGTCATATTGAACTCTTTTTTTATGCGGGACTGATGCTGGAAGTGATCCACCCAGGCAATCTGGGTATCATCCATGCGCCGCTCAACTTCCGGAACATCCCTTAGGATATGGCCCTTGACAAGCATGTCCACATCATCATCCGCCGGCACCCAGATCCGGATGGTATTGCCGATCTCATGGCGGTTCTTTTGCACAAATCTGCGCAAATCAAAAGACGCACCGGAACTGACCATACCGTAAAGCTTGCGTTTATCGGCCCTATTTTTCACATCTGGAAAGGTTTTGGCCAGTGACCCTTGCACCAATCCCTGGTAATTGGCAGCCCCTAGGTCCTCCTTGTCGATTTTCAAAGGATCCAGAAAGACATCCAGCTGGACAAAGGTCTGCTGGAAGGCTGTATACCCATTGGCAAAGATACTGATAAAAAGGACGGCCAAAAAGACCAGACTTAAGATAATGGCGGACAGCCCAAACCGCTTGAACCGCCTTTCCGCTCGATACCGTCCGGCAAGCCCCCTGTTGACAATGTCCATGGTGCGGATTTGCCGCCCTTGGGCAGCGGAGGCCATGTTTTCCGATCTATTCATATTGCTCCCTGTATTTTCGAACCACCACCAGGGCAACCACATTGAGCACCAGGGTGACCACAAAGAGCAGCAGGCCCAAAGCAAATGCAGCCAGGGTCTTGGGACTGTCAAACTCCTGGTCCCCCACCAAAAGGGTCACAATCTGGACGGTTACCGTTGTAACGGTTTTTAAAGGGTTCAGGGTTAAATTGGCAGACAATCCGGCTGCCATGACAACGATCATGGTCTCTCCAATGGCCCGGGAAACAGCAAGCAGAACCCCTCCCACAATACCGGGCAGGGCTGCCGGCAGAACCACACGGCAGATGGTTTCAGAATGGGTGGACCCCAGTGCCAGGGCCCCGTCTCTCAATGACTGGGGAACGGCATTGATCACATCGTCGGACAGGGAAGAAACAAAGGGGATGATCATGATGCCCATGACAAGGCCTGCAGCCATGGCACTTTCCGATGATACGGAAAGCCCCAGGGTCGCTCCTGTATTCCGGATCAGGGGGGCCACAATCAGGGCGGCAAAAAATCCATAAACCACCGTGGGAATACCGGCCAGAATTTCCAGCAGGGGCTTTGCCACAGCCCGGAACCTTTTATCGGCATATTCACACAGATAAATGGCGGACATGAGCCCCACGGGTACGGACACACACATGGCAATGGCCGATATGAGCAAGGTGCCCATAAAGACGGGAATAACGCCAAAGGCGCCCGAGGCCCCTACCTGGTCAGCCCGGATCGCCATCTGGGGACTCCATTCCAGTCCCAGCAAAAATTGATGGATGGGAACAATCTTAAAAAACCGGATCGCTTCGTAGAAAACCGACAAAACAATACCGATGGTGGTAAAAATGGCCAGGGTGGAACAGGCAATCAAAATAAATTTTACCAGGGTTTCCACATGGTTTCTGGCCCGAAGCCCAGGTCTTATGCACCGCCGAATCCAGAAAACCGCCCCAATGGAAATGACCAGGACGATAACAGCCAGAGCTGCATGGCTGAGGGTTTTAAGCGCCTGGTAGTGTTCGGCAGCTGTCCTAAGGGCCGGGCTGATGTTGGCGGCGACACGATTGCCCTCCACCAGGTTTTTAATATCATTGACCAAAAGAGTCAGCCTGCCGCCGGGCAGGGTCAGCATCTCTTCTGGCAAAGCCGCCACCACGACATGGGTTATAATTCGTGACTCAAAGGCCAGCCAGAAACAAAACACAACCAAAGCCGGGATAGCGCACCAGAGGGCGGTAAGCGCCCCGTAATAAGAGGGTCTGGAATGAAGAACCCGGGGCCCCCCCTTGTTTTTCACAACAGAAAGAGCACGTCTGCGGCCCAGGCAATACCCGGCAGTGGTCAGTATTAACAATACCAGAAGCAGATTTGAAGGCGACATTATTTCCCTTACCGTTTAAAAGATACCTGTTTGTTCACCACCGGATATTGTTTG
>JAHIVS010000089.1 GCA_018816605.1 Pseudomonadota bacterium | reverse complement strand
CACGGAAACCGGTGCCGGACAATGGGGCTCCAGCCTTGCCATGTGCTGTTCTTTTTTCGGCATCGAATGCAAGGTGTTCATGGTCAAGATCTCCTACAACCAGAAACCCTACCGCCGCCTGATGATGGAAACCTGGGGCGCCAGGTGCACGGCAAGTCCCAGCAATGAGACCAAGGCCGGCCGGTCCATCCTGGAAAAATATCCCGATTCTCCGGGCAGCCTGGGCATGGCCATCAGCGAGGCGGTTGAAGAGGCGGTGTCCGATGAGCATACCAAATACGCCCTGGGCTCTGTCCTCAACCACGTCATGATCCACCAGAGCATTATCGGGCTGGAAGCCAAAAAACAGATGGAAATGGCCGGTGCCTATCCCGATGTGATCATCGGCAGTGCCGGCGGGGGATCCAATTTTGCAGGCCTTGCCTTTCCCTATGCCCTGGACAAGATAAACGGAAAGGACATTGACATCATTGCCGTGGAACCCGCCTCCTGCCCCACCATGACCCGGGGACCCTTTGCCTATGATTTCGGGGACACCGTCCAGATGACACCCCTTTTGCCCATGCACACCCTGGGACATAATTTTGTGCCCGCTCCCATCCATGCGGGCGGCCTTCGCTACCACGGAATGGCGCCCCTGGTCAGCCAGCTGATTCTGGACAAAATTATCCGGCCCGAATCCATCCAGCAGATGGAAACCTTTAAGGCCGGCATGACCTTTGCCCGGTCCGAAGGCTATATCTCAGCACCTGAATGCAACCATGCCGTTGCCATGACCATCCGGGAAGCCCTGAAAGCCAAGGCAGAAGGAAAGGAAAAAACCATCCTTTTTAACTGGTCCGGGCATGGCCTTGTGGACATGGCGGCCTATGAATCCTTTTTCAGGGGGAAACTGGCAGACCATGAACTTGCCCAGGAACAGATCGACCTGGCATTAAAGGATCTGGAATCCTTGCCCAAACCCAGACAAGCCACCTGATTTCAATATCCGGGACCCTGGAGGAAAAACGGCGATTTTTCCTCCAGGAGTTCATCTCTCCCAGGTGCCGCTAAAAGCAGGAACCCTATATTTTTCGTATGCTTCCGGGGCATCTCCTTGCAATGGCCAACCCGTTTCTTCTTTCATGATTTTCCAAACCCCTTTAAATTGCAGATGAACCAACTTTTTTATTCTTTGAATCCATACACCTGGCGGGGCGTTAAAAATTCTGGGAATCGATCCACAAGGGTTTTGCACAGATCCGAACAAAAATGGCATTCGTCAACATAGCGGTCTGCAGGAGCCAGGTGATATGCCCGGGCCAGGGCTGCCGGCCCCCCTGCCAGCAAAGGTCCGCAAACAGGATGGGTACAGGGGGCATAGGCGGTTAATACTCCTGCCAGGGATGTTTCAAGATAATTGCCGACACTGATCCCCTGGCAGACATGAACATGGCCGAAGGGATCAATATGAACCCGCCCGGGATCTCTTAAATTTTCCATTTGGCATTCGACAAGTTCCTGCCAGGGCCTTGTGGGCAGATCCTTTACCAGGGTTTCCACGGCACGCCCCCGGAGCTTGGGGCCTCCGGCATACACAGGTTCCCCCCGGACAGGCCCTTCCTGACGGTCCACCCGGGGTTTTTCAACACAGAGGGTCCTGACCGTCATCCCCAATTCACCGGCTGCCTGGGCTGCCATCTGCCCGGGGGTTTTTCCGGTGCCCCGGTGGTGGAAATCATCATCCCCGGGCGCGAAAATTTTCAATCCGACTGCCTGCAGGGGCCGAAGCGATGCAGGCTTGTTATCATTCCATCCTCCCCGGGCCGGACGGCTGTTGCGCCGGCCCTTGATTGTGGATGCTTGCCTTGCTATTTCACCCGGTCCATGGCCCGCTTAAACCCCTCAAAGGAACCTGTGATGGTTTTCTCCGGCACGGCATAGGACAACCTGAAAAACCCGGGGCCGCCAAAACCGATCCCCGGAACGGCCAGAATATTCTGTTCCTTTAAGATGTTGACAAACTCAATGTCATTTTCAATGGGACTTTTGGGAAAAAGATAAAAGGCACCTTCCGGCACATCAAATTCATACCCGGCCGCAGACAATCCCTGGCAGAACATGTCCCGGCGCTTTTGATAAATAGTGACATCCACGGTAACGCCCTGGAGCTTTCCCACCACCTGCTGAAAAAGGGCGGGTGCATTCACGTACATCATGGTGTTGATCACCCCTGCCGCACCTGCAATCATGGCGGCATCCTCGGCCTTGGGATGAACGGCAAGGTATCCGATCCGCTCGCCGGCAAGGGACAATTCCTTGGAATAGGAGGTGAGCATAATGGTATGGGGATACACATCAAACACCGATGGCACCTCCACCCCATAGACAATCTTTCGATAGGGTTCATCGGAAATCAGATAAATCCGTTTGCCAAAGCGTTGGCTGGCCACCTCAAGGAGCTTGCCAAGCCCCTCAAGTTCTTCCCTTGTGTATACAACTCCCGTGGGGTTGTTGGGAGAATTGATCAGCATGACCCGTGTATTTTCGGTAATGGCAGCTTGAATGGCAGCAAGATCCAGATGGAAATCCGGACGGGAGGGTGCTGTTTTCAGATTGGCATTTGCCACGAATGCATATTGGTTATAGCCGACAAAATAAGGGGCCGGCACCAGAATATCCTCACCGGGGTTCAGCAATGCCCGCAGGGTGTCATTTAAAGCACCTGCAGCCCCGACCGTCATCACCACCAGGTCCTGGGTGAGTCCCACCTTAAATTCCTTGTTCAGGTAATCGGCCACTGCCTGCCGGACCTGGGGATATCCCGTGTTGGACATATACCCGTGGGAGGTG
>JAHIVS010000088.1 GCA_018816605.1 Pseudomonadota bacterium | reverse complement strand
TGGGCTGCCAGGCAGCAGCATGCCATTTTGACCGATCTTTGGGAAAAGATCATGGGCACTGCCCTGTATGACAAACCCCAGAGCATTCTGTTTAAAATCAATCTGCTGTTTTCCATGGGACTTTTCCCGGACATTGTATTTGACACGGTTGAGTGGAACCAGAAGATCAGTTTGGAACAGGAATTTGACAACCAGGTGGCATTTTTTTCAAAGGTGAGTGATAAACCTGAACAAGTGCTTGAAAAAATTATCCGAAACTATCTTGAATCCATATCCGGAAAACAGTTTATCCTGAAAAAACAGAAGGGCCTGACCGCAACAGCTGTGTTTTCGGTCAAGCCCCTCATTTAGGTGTTTTGTTTAAAACTGCAGTGCAAGCCTTGCAAACACTTCGTTTGCCGCTGAATCAACCGTGCTGTTGGCAGAAGCTTCATATTCGGTGCGTCTGAATTCACCCATGAGGTTGCAGGCAACAAAATCGGTTTCAAACAAAGTATAGGTGGCCGCAACACCATACCGGCAGTCAAGATTGCCGTCCTTTGTTTGGTCTGTTTTAAAATTTTCATAGCGGGCAGCGGCCACCAGCACTTCTGTCAGTCTGTACCCTAATGCGGCAACCCAGGCAGCTTCATTGTATTCTTTGTTGTCAGTCACATGGTTTTCCCGGCCCAGGGCGCCGATGTATTCGGCATCCACGATAAATTTTGAGATTTCCCAGTGAAAGGAAGCTCCCAAAGTTGTGTTCCGGTCCGAATCTCCGGGTTCGGAATTGAAATAACCGGAAAGGCGCATTTTTTCCAGGGGTGAAACAGATGCGCTGATGATCACGGAGGATACATCATCTGTGGCCGAACGCCCGGCGCTGGTGTTTCTTTCCCATCCAAAGTCTGTTGCACTAACCCTTTCTATAAGGGTCTCTCCTTTGTAGACCGTCAGGTTGATATCCAGGTTTGCCATTCGCTCGCTTGTAAATCCGATGGTGGCACCTGTTTTGTTGACTTCATAGAGTTCCTGGGTGACAGGATCATTGATGAACCTATTCTCAAAGGCACCAAAGGGCTGGACCCTTTTGCCGCCCACAAAATAAAGGGGCAGGTCTTTTTTTCGGAATGTAAAAAAGGCTTCATCCCAGAAAATGTTCGTATCGGTATCCAGATTCTCGCCCTTTAAGAGAAAGGTGGCGGTTGTGGTTTCATGGAGGCGGGCCTCCAGTCCAAGTTCCACGGTCCCGATGTCCAGGCTGGAGAAGGAAGAATTACGGGTTTTATCGGAAACATCCGAATCGTCTGCAAGGGAATAATCCAGCTCAATGGCACCGGACAGCCCAATTGTGTCAGAAAATTTTTCCAGGCCCAATTTTTTAACCGCTGCTGTTTCTTCAAGGGCCAAAACCCTTTGTTCAAGGTTTGAAGGGGATTGGCAAAAAGCGGAGGATATTCCTGTAAGGCTTATCCAAAGGATGAACAATAATGTTTTTAGGGGTTTAAAGGTCTTCATTTTTTTTCTCCATTCGGTTTATTGTGGGGTGTATAAAAAGAACAGAGCCCAAACATTTCAGTGAAAATGGCTGGGCTCTGTTTGATCTTTGGCCTCGGTTTTAATGAATTTTTACGGCAGATTCCCCTACAGGGAATCCGTTTTTAAATGGGGGTGTCTCTTTTTGATATCCGGGACAATTGGATCACCATTTCCTGTTTGCAGCGCGAGCACCGGATCACAATTGTCCCATCGGTCTGCTTTGCCAGAAGCTTTCCGCAGCAGCATCTCTTGTCGTTTCGGAAAAGCGGTTCGGGACAAAGGGAATTGTTTTGATGTTTTCTCGGGGTATCCATCATTTTTTGGCTTCTTTAGGGGTAAAAGATTGCAATTAAGTTAAAAGTTATCCATATGTTTCGATGTTAGATATACCAAACTTTTAATTGTGTCAACCTAAAAAAGAGCCAGATCAGACTCTTTTAAGGACAAAAAAGGTTATCTCTGTTTTAGAATTTTTTCAATGATAGTGACAAAGGCTGTCTGTTCGGTCCGGGTGAGGCCTGAAACAATTTCTTCGGTCATTTTGATATGAAAATTATGGTGTCGCTTAAAATAAGCGTCGCCTGTTTTTGTTAATTCGATCAGATAAGAACGCCGATCCGTCGCATGGGGCTTGCGAAGGAGCAGTCCTTTTTTTTCCAAACGGTCAATGGCCACGGTCAGGGTTCCTGTGGTAACCCCGATTTTTTCCGCCAGGTCTTTCATCTGGATGGAGCCTTCATGACCGACAATTTCAATGGTATGGGCCTGGGCTGTTGTTAAACCGCTATCCCGGACCACGGACTCTTCCCAGGAAGAAAGTTTTTCATAAAATTCCACAATGATTTTTGACAAGTGTTTTATGTCCATGTTTTTTTTATCCCAACTGGTTTTTGGCACAGGTTCCTAAAAAAACAGGTTGCCCCAAGCTTCCGGGAGTAAAATTATCACACCGGCCAGCAGGTTACAAACATAAAAAAATTATTTTGAACATCAAACAGGTTGACTATCAAAATAAAACCATTTATATTGGTCTTCAAATAACTTGATAGACAAACTAAATAATGGGGTGTTTATGATTGGAAGATATGCAGATTTGAATGTGTACCAGGAGATTTTCAAATCAGATGATTTTTACCGCGTAATGGCCGGTTCTGCCCTGATTCCCATTGCCCTGTTGCTCAAACCCGTGGCGGTTTCGTACTTTTCTCTGGCGGATATCCTGCTTCTGCTCTCTGTTTTGATCAACGGAGTTCCCATCGTTTTCAATGCCGTAAAAGGGGTGGCAGACCGCCAGGTGAATGTGGATGAACTGGTCAGTATTGCAGTGATTGCCTGTGTGATCAATGGCAATTATCTGGAAGCTGCCATTGTCTCGGGCATTATGGTTTTTGGCGCCTTGATTGAGGAAGCCGTAAGTGACAGTGCCCGGCAGGCGATCCAGAAGCTTATTGAGATCACCCCAAAAACAGCCTTAATCGAGAGGGAGGGCAAAGAGACCCGTGTTTTGGTGGCTGATATTACAAAGGGAGACGTCTTGCCCATTAGGGCCGGCCAGGTAATTGCCGTGGACGGCCAGATCCTTACCGGTATTATTGAAGTTGATGAATCCGCCATGACCGGAGAACCCATACCTGTCAGCCGGCAGGAAAAACAGATGGTCTATGGGGGTACGGTCTGTGTGGATGGGTTTGCAAGAATCTGCGCCCTCAAGGTGGGTGCCGATGCCACCATGGGTAAGATTATCCGCCTGGTGGAGGCTGCGGAAAAGTCCAAGACCCGGAGTTCCAAGATTGTGGATCAGTATGCCAAATGGTTTACACCGGTGATTCTGCTGGCAGCGCTTGCAACCTACTTTGGCACATGGGATGTGACCCGGGCGATTACCGTTCTCATTGTGGGCTGTCCCTGTTCCTTCCTTCTGGCAGGACCGGTTTCAACCGTTGCTGCCATCGGTAGGGCTGCCAAGGCCGGGATTCTGGTGAAGGGCGGGCAATATCTTGAAAATATTGCCGGTGCAACGGTCTTTTGTTTTGATAAGACCGGCACCATTACCAGGGGGAAACCCTTTGTGGTGAAGACCATTTCCCGTGGTGATCTGGATGAACAGCAGATTCTCAGCCTGGCAGCAGCCGTTGAGAGAAAAAGTCTGCATCCCCTGGCCCTGGCCATTGTTGAAAGGGCAAAGGCCCTTGATTGCCGGGAGCTCGATGCAAGGGATATTCAATCTTTCCCAGGAAAGGGGATAAGCGGCAGGGTGGGGACCCAAAAAATAGAGATACTCAGCTGTGATGAATTTGCAGATCAGGGGGTGACCACGGTGGCGGTGCAGGTGGACGGACAGGCGGTCGGATATATCTGCATGGAAGATCTGCCACGAAGCACAGCCAAGAGCGCTGTCCAGGCGATTCGGGATGCCGGTATCGGTCAGATTGCCCTTATTTCCGGTGACCGAGAAGCGCCGGTGAGCAAGGTGGCACAGCAGGTGGGAATTACTTCCTGGGCATCCTGTCAGAAACCGGCCGATAAGTTGAAACGTCTGGCAGCCTACAAGAACGGACAACTTGTCTATGTGGGGGACGGGGTGAATGATGCACCGGCCTTAAAAGCCTCGGATACCGGAATTGCCATGGGGTTTAACGGGTCTGACGTGGCCCTTGAAACAGCAGATATTGTGCTGATGAACAATGATCTGGGCCAATTGCCTTTTCTTATCAGGCTGAGCCGCAGAATGGCCGCGACCATTAAAATAAGCATCGGTATCAGTTTTTTCATCAATTTTGTGTCTGTGGCAGCCGGTGCCGCAGGCCTGCTCACCCCCATCTGGGGAGCTGTTTCCCATAATATCGGGTCTATCCTGGTGGTCGTTCTGGCCGCCTCCATCCGGTTCACAAAGAACTGACGGCCCCAGGGTCCTGGGGGATGAAAAGCGCCCTGCTCACCGCAGACAGACTTGAATTTCCCAGGATCTTCAATGGTTTTTGGAAACGGGTACACAGTTTTTTTACCCTGAGACAGGCGTTGTGGCTGTTGCAATTTACCGGGCACAATACCAGGTCACAGCGTTTAACCCGGGCTTCAAGATTGGTGTGACCGTTTTTCATGTACCCGTCATGGTAATCGAATTGTCCGCCGGCATTTTCAACGATATCCTTGTAATAGGATTTCATTTTGGTGATGCCGCCGATCATAAATACCCGTTTTGCACACAATTGGTATTGGGGGCAGGCATCCTGACAACAATTGCCGCCACTTATACAGTCTTCCGGAGGCAGGGGGGCAAAATTTTCAGACAATGCCTGGAATCCGTCTTTAAGAAATTGGTTCTCGTTTTTTGATTCAAAAAGTTTGATCTGGAGGGCTTTTTTTTCCCTCTCCATTTCTCTCAGCCGGCTTTCGCTTAATGAGAGCCGAAGGCTTAAATCTTCGATTTTTTGTTCCAAGGGAAGACACATGTCCGGAGAAGGATGGTTTTTTTCAGACCGAAGCTGGGACCTGGTTTCGGCCTCCAATTGAAATATTTTGTGGGCATCCTGCTTCTTGGCATCCACCAGAATGCGGATCTCTTGGATTTTTGCTGCGAGTTTTTTCTTTTCCCAGGCCAAGGAATCTTCCATCCTGGACAGCTGCTGCCGGGCTGTGAAAACTTCCTGCATATTGGAATGGGCCTGCATGTGAACCTGGCCGTAAATTTCCTGGAGCAGGTCCGGACCGGTATCTTCGTGGGCAATAATGGCATACATCAGGGGACCTGCAAGGTCTTTTTTCAATTGCGCTTCCCACAGGGCCTGGATCTGTTTTCTCCCCAGGCTTTGTATGAGTTTCATCTGTTTTACGGCCTGGGTCCGGATAAAATTGTTGACCTTGATAGAGACATTGTTTTGTTCATGGAGTCTGGACATGAGTTGCTGATGAAATTCATAGGGTTTCATGCGGCTTACATCGTATCCGCATTTTTTTAAAATCTGTTTGTGCCGTTCAACGGAGAGCATGGTTCCCACAACAGGGCACTTGAATTGGGATTCTATTTCCCAGATATTCATAAATTTTGAAAAATTGTTCACGATAGTTCACCTCTCAATGGTGTGTGTTTAAGCATAAAATATGCAATATTGTGCCAAACTTTAGTTTGGCGAGGCTAACTTTTTGAGAGGTTATAAAAAAGAAAAGATTGACTTGTCAAGGGCAAAATAAGTCACGCCTAACTTCAAGGGTTGTGAGGCTATCCCTTTTTGTGATGGGGACAGGCGTCAACGATTGAGATAAAGTGCTTGAATTTTTTAAAGGTGTTTCTGTCCATGGCATGTTCCATGCGGCAGGCTGTGTCATTGGCGATGGTTTCTTCAACGCCCAGAATTCGGAACAAAAAATCCTTTAACATAATATGACGGTTTTCAATTTCCCTGGCAATCTTTTCTCCGGAAGGTGTCAGGGTGACATATCCATAGGGCTCATAATTGATAAATCCCTGGGCCTCAAGTTTTTTGAGCATCCCGGTTACAGAACCGCGCTTAATGTCCATTTTATGGGCGATATCCTTTGACCGGGCCACGGTGTTTTTTGTCTGAAGCGCCAGTATGGTTTCAAGATAATCTTCAAGGCTTTCGGAAAGTTCATTGGTCATTGTTTATTCTCCCTTTTTGATTTGGCTGTTATTCTTATACCGCAGTTATATAGTAAGTCAAATAATTATTTTTTTATTCAATCAGGAAATATTATTGACAATCATAAAAGTTAGCTGTATAAAACTTTTCATTCTAAGCAATACACAATTAACCGCACCCAATTTTGAGGAGCAACCATGGCAACAATAAAATTAAGAGAAATGCAGGTAAACCAGGCGGGTGTTATCGTTTCTGTCAAAGGCACAGGAGCGCTTGGCCGACGGATTCGAGACATGGGCCTTGTGCCTGGAAAGCCGATAAAAGTCCAGGGGAAAGCCCCTTTGCTAGATCCGGTTTGCTTACGGATTATGGGGTTTACACTGACGCTTCGCAACAACGAAGCCGATTATATTCTAGTAGAGGTGAATTGATATGAGTCTTGCCATTGCATTGGCCGGGAATCCGAATTCCGGCAAAACAACACTTTTTAATGCACTAACCGGTGCCCGGCAGCATGTGGGAAATTATCCCGGGGTAACCGTTGAAAAAAAACAGGGAATCTGCACAAGCCGCGCCGGTCAGTTCAATGTGGTAGACCTGCCCGGCACCTATTCTTTGACCGCCTATTCCCTGGAGGAAGTGGTGGCAAGGGATTTTCTGGTGAATGAGAGTCCTTCTGTGATTGTCAACATTGTGGACGCCTCCAACCTGGAAAGAAATCTATACCTGTCCATCCAGTTCATGGAGCTGGGCATTCCGGTCTGTGTGGCCTTGAATATGATGGATGTGGCCCAAAAAAGGGGTATCCGGATTGATATCGACCGATTGTCCCAACTTCTAAATGTGCCGGTGGTGCCCACAATTGCCAGAAGCGGTGAGGGCAAGACACAACTGCTTGAAACCATTGCCGCCCAAATTACCGGCAATAAAGAGGTGGTGCCCTTGAAGATTTCCTATGGAATGGACATTGATGCGGCCCTGGACGAAATGGAAACCATTATTCGATCGGAAAAATTTTTAACCGGGAGTTATCCGGCCCGGTGGACGGCCTTAAAATATCTTGAAAATGACCAGCAGATTATCGGGCTT
>JAHIVS010000675.1 GCA_018816605.1 Pseudomonadota bacterium | reverse complement strand
CCCGAATGAATCCATCCGCCCGAAATTTGGACATTGGCAAAATCCGGCCGGTTCAGGCTGATAAAATTGATGACCACATCATAATGGGGGGTGTCATGGGGATTGGTCACGGTCACATCATTGTGTCTGACCATGGCGGCCCCTTCACGGATCACCTGCCGGTTCAGGCTGACAAAGGTCTCGTCCCCTGCCAGGGTCACCACCATGGGCAGCTCGTACATGACAAGCCCGATGGTTTTTTTAAACCGCAGATCCCTTCGGCGATGGAGGTTGACACCCACGGACAGATTGCCATTGCCGCTGATTTTGTGCAAAAGGACAAAAACAAGGCTGGTAAATATATTGACCAGGGACACGTTCAGGTTTTTGGTGAAAAATTCCTTGTGTGCGGCCATTTTTACAAGACCTGCAGTCCTGGGGGGGCCCAGATGAAACCGCCTGCGTTTCACCCGTGTGGACTGATAATCGGGATAGGCATCGTAGAATCGTATGGGATCCGGCTTATTTTTCAGCCGGTTTGCCCAGAATCTTTGGCTTATTTTAAATTCCAGGGTATCCTGGTTCTCCGTTTCCCAGGCCAGGTAGGTTTCGTAATCCAGGTCCCATGGGGTTTCAAGACCCTTCTTTTGAACAGCCTTTTCATAAAACAGGGACATGAGGGGGAAAATCACCTGGTTGCAGGACCACCCGTCCACCACCAGATGATGCAGATTCAAAAACCAGATATGGTCATTGCTGCTGCGCTTGATCAGGAAAGACCGGTATGCTCCCTTTTGCAAATTGAATTTTTTAAGAACCATTTTATGGGTCCATCGGGAAAAGCCAGCATCGGACATCCTGGAAAAATCAAAATACCGGCAGGACTTGGGGCTGTCCGACACGATTCTTACGGGCAGGCCCTCCTTTTCAACAAACAGACTTCTTAAGGACGAACTTTTCCTTACAATCGCGTCAAAGGCCTCTAAAAAATTTGCCACCTGAACCGGGCCTGTGAGGAAAAACAAATGGGGGGTACTATAATAGGGGATGTCCGGCCGAAGCTTTTGTCCCATCCAGGTTAACAGCTGGTTTCGGGTCATGTGGGCGTTGCGGCAAAGATCCGTTGAACTCCGGGTGTTTTCCACCAGAACCGGGGACCCGAATATGCCGCAGGTTTCAAGCAGATCGCAGATATCGGATTCCGGATCCTGGGTCATGGCATTCAGCAGCCGGGTATAATCCGTTAGCTTCTGGCCAATGGATTCCGGGCTGAAACGGTTTTCATCAAAGGAAAGGGACGCATAGACCGAACCGCTGGCCCGGGTAATGGTCATGCAAAGGTCAAAAACCCCTTCCTGCTGGGGCAAAGGAAAACTCGACAAAACGAGATCGCCGGCCCTAACGATCTGCTCCTTTTGTATCGGAGCCACCAGGGGATCCAGGATCTCTGTTTCAGGAAAGGCCAGGTAATTGAACATTGCCGTAAAAATGCCGGCCCCAGGGGTTTGTTGTTCCTTGGATTTTTTCTCCTGAACCTTATAAAATGGGTATGCCTGGTGGTCCAGGGCCATGGAAATGGTGTTTTCAAGCTCTTTCAAATAGGACAACACCTTTTTCCGGAGAACACTTCTGATCACCACAGGATTTACCAGGTATCCGGTAACATCGGGGTGCACCTTGTCCAAAGGCAGGGAAAGAAGGGTGCTGGACGGCATGCCCACAAGAACGTCATCCTGGTTTGCATATTCGTGTAAAAGAAGGGCAAATGCCGAGAAAATAAGGGTGTTAAAACCGATTCCCCGCTGCCTGGCAAAAGCCCTAAGCCTGTCTGAAAGATCCCTGTCCACCTCGACACAAAGGCTGTTGAACGCTTTTTTTTTCTCTGACCGGATGGACACAGGCAACTCCAAAACCGGAAGCTTGCCAGAAAGGGCGTTGTCCCAATATGTTTCCAGAATTTTCCCCTGTGGGCCTGCCAGCAGATCCTGCTCCCATTGAACAAAATCCCGGTACTGGGACCGGGGCATGCCAAAGGAGGATATCTTCTGACCTTGGGACAACCGGCCATAGCTTTCGAGCAATTCCTTTGCCATGCCCAGCAGGGAGCGGGCATCACCGGCAATGTGGTGCAACCCCAATAAAAAGTAATGGTGCGCCTGGCCCCTGGAATACAGGCAGGCCCGGATGACAGGGCCGCAGAAAAGGTCAAAGGGGTGGCGGGAATCCATGATAAGCCTATGTTTTATCTGGGCCTCATCCAGACCCGTAACATTTTTGTGCCCAAGAACCCCATCCATATGACCGTGGATTGTCTGGGCCGCCATCCCCTTTTCAAACCCATAGGTGGTCCGCAAAATCTCGTGGCGGTCCACCAGCAGTTGAAAAGACTTTTCCAGTGCCGGCAGACTGACCCGGGTTAAGATTTTAAAGGAAAACAGGATGTTATAGGCATGGCCTCGGGGCTGTTCCAGGTGGGCCAGGAAAACAGATGTCTGGCCCATGGACAGGGGTAGAATCTGCCGATTTTCATAGGCCTTTTGTCTTAATAATTTTTCCAGTAATTGCTTTTTGGCCCCAAAAGAGTGGCGGTTGATCCCGGAATCGGACATGTTACAACGGACTCCCTTCTTGGGTTAAGACTCAAGTGCCTTGATCATTTCCAGGATCTGATCTTCACTCATCTGGTCGATATATTTAATCTGTTCAAGCAGGGATGACGGGGCAGCGATTTCTTTTTCCCCGGGAATATCTTCAGACCCGGGCCCCTGATTTTCTTTTTCAAGGATGGTTTCCAATATTCTTGCGGAAAATCGCCACAGGCTTTCCTCTTTTCGGAGCCAGGAAATCGGCAAACCGATTCCCAAGGCGCATTCAATGATATTGCGCAGTTCTATCCCCATGAGAGAGTCAAATCCCTGGCCCACAAGGGACAGGTCCGGATCAATCGGGTCCGAACCCATGAGAGACCCGGCCTGCTCACAGATAAAGTCCGTCAGCACCCTGACCCTTTTTTCGGGGACTATTTCAAAGATATTCAGCCGTTTGAGCCGGGCATGGCACAATCGGTTCACCTGGTGAACAATAGGGTCGAACGAACCCTGGCGGTAAAGCAGACCCAGTTTAACCCGCTGGAGTTTTCCACTGGTGGTTCTGGGAATGGATTCCAGGGGAATCACCCGGGATACGGGCAGATTGAACTCCCTGGCCACCTGTTCTTTTATTTTTTGAATCACGGGGACAAATGCGTCCAAAGCTTTTTTATGGGATACAAATACAATCAGTTCTTCTGTTGCCCCGTTTTTATCCGCCTCTCCCCAGGCGACCACGGGCCGATTGGAGATTGCCTCTACTTTTCCCACCACCCGCTCAATGTCATGGGGATAAAAATTGACGCCATTGACAATGATCATTTCCTTTGACCTGCCCGTGATCACCATGCGCCGGTTCAGGACAAATCCCAGGTCACCGGTTTTAAGCCACCCGTCCCGGGTAAAGGCTCCGGCTGTGGCGACAGGGTTGTTCACATACCCCGAGGACACACTCTCAGATTTGAGCAGAATATGTCCAATGGTCCCCTCTGGCAGTTCCTGGTCGCCGTCATCACAAATTTTAGCCTTAAACCCCTGCAGAAGAGGGCCTTCGTCCACATAGGCCGCGCAATTGGCATCACCGGGCAAAACCCGCTTTGCCCTGTCCCCGACTCCCAGGGAATTCACATCCAGAAAATGGGTGGAAAAAGCTTCGCCCCTGGGGCTTACGGAAACGGCAAGGGTTGCTTCGGCAAGGCCGTACCCCGCCATTAAAGCCGTTTTCTTTAGACCAAAGGCAGCCAATTCATCCAGAAAGGCATGGCAGAGGGTGTGACTGATATGCTCAGCCCCTGTCAGCATCAGTCGGACACAGGACAGGTCCCAGTCTTTGCCATGGGTGCCCCGGAAAAATTTCAAGAAATGGTTGAACCCGAAGTTGGGAGAACACAGAATGCTGACCCTGTGTTCACAGGCTTTGTCAAACCATATGCAAGGATCGTTCACAAAGGTTTTCGGCGACATGATGTATTGATCGACCCTGGCAGCCATGGGGTTCAAATGCCATCCGATCAGTCCCAGGTCATGGCTCAAAGGCAGCCAGGAAAGATAGGAATCTTCCGGCTGGACGTTTTTTGCCAGCAGAAAGGAACCAATATTGTTCACCAGGTTGTGATGGGTAAGAACAATTCCCCTGGGGTCTCCGGTGGAACCGGACGAAAATTGAATATAGGCCGTATCATCCGGCTCCGGCATTTCAAGTATTTCCGGTTCCGGCATGGCTTTGGAAATTGGGATAAAGGTAGTGGGGACTATTTTGTTTTCAATAACCTTGGCCAAAAGTTCCGTTCGCCCTTGTCGGGCCAGATATGTTTTAAACCCGTCAAAAACGATTTCATCGAATGCAATATAAGGGGTTTGGAGCACCTCCCATACTTTTAAAAGCTTGAGCCGATATTCATCTGTCTGGGCTAGGGTCAGGGGAACCGGGATTATTTTCCCCAGGAGGCAAGCCCAGAAAAGGGCAAGAAAATTCTGGTTGTCCGCAATCTGCAGAATCAGGGATTGGCCGGGACAAAGGCCTGAATCCCTCAAATTTGTCAACAGGCCTTTCGCCTGCCTGAAAAGGTCCCCATAGGAAAGGTAAGTCTCACCCCCTCCCTCTTGGATGAAGGTAATGCCTTTGCCTGATTTTTTTGCCGATTCCAGAAAGTGAATCAACGTAAAGGATTTATCCATATATTCCAAATAAAATTAAGATGAAAATGATTTTTGCTTAAAGAACAGAAACATGCGTTTTATCAAACAAAGAAACCGTCCCCGGGAAGGGGACGGTTTCTGCCAAGGTGAGCACAAGCGATTCAAAAGGGAAGCCGACACGGCAAATATCCGCCTGTTCCCAGGCAACATCTTCAGGAAACAAGCCCCTGCATTGTTTTCAATGGTATTCAAAAAGGCTGAAAACCTAGAGACAAAAACCGCGTTTATTTGGCCTTTGCATCGGCTGCGACTTTTTCACCCTCTTTAAATTTTTCATCATAGTATTCTTTAACCTTTTCGGCATTAAAATTAAGCAGGGTGCCGCCGGATTCATAGTGCTGGACAAAAACCTTTCCTATGGCATAGGTGCTGGCACCGCCTGCCGCACTCATTGTCACGGCGCTGGTGGTATACCCGACAACCGGGATAAGCTTCACCAAAGCGGCAATCATGGGGGCTGCCGCCACGGGAAGCACACCGCCCACCAGGGCTGAAATGGCTGTCTTTACAATGTCTTTTTTAAAGGGTATTTCGTACAACCGTGAAAGCCTGGACACCATTTCGATCTGAATTCCGGACAAAGCCAGGATATCAAAAATCGGGATGGGTACGAAACCGGCACCCACGGATGCATAAACTCTTTTTCGGATAATGTCGTTTGCAATTGCTTTCTTGTCAACAACATCCTCTTTTTTATCCATTTCAGTTTCCTTTGTCATCTTGCTACCTCCCTTTGCGTATAAATTGCCTTTGCGTATAAATTGCCTGAAATTTTAATGAAAATGATGAAAACTGGTTGGTGAACACTTCATGCGTATACATGCAATTTAAAAAAAATACCCTTTAAAGTCAACCGAAAACTGGAGTTTTTTAAAACTAGTTTTCCTGGAATAATTCCCCCCAAAAGGGTGCCTTCTCTGGGGGAGCTTGTCTGTTAACACCCCCAGGAATCCGGCATTTTTTCCTTGTGTTTTGCCTATTATTGCTCTACTGTATTTTGCGGCGTTCCTGTCAGTAAAATTGATAACCCAGGCATAAAAATTTCTAACAAAGAATTCTAAACATGATCAGAAATTCTAACCATATGACAACCCTGTTTTTTATCCTGATAGCCGTATTTTTTGGAGTCAATTGCCTTTTCTCCATCTGTTTGGCCGGAGAAGAAAAAAAGAAATTTCCCACAACACCCGTTAAGAAAGGCAATGTCAAATGGCGGATCGGATATATTGAGGGGGGCGACTACGGCGAGTATCATACAAACATCGATGCAACCATAAAAGGCCTGATCACCCTTGGGTGGATAAAAGAACAAAAATTGCCTCCCCTGGAAGGTGCCACGGGGAAATCTTTATGGGATTTTTATTCCCGCCACCTGGAAAGCGACTATATTGAGCTTGTACCGGACGGATTTTATACCAGCGACTGGGACCCGGTAAAAAGAAAAAGCATCAAAGCAGAACTCATCTCCCGGCTCAATGGGAAAAAAGACCTGGATCTGATGATTGCCATGGGGACATGGTCCGGCATTGATATGTCCCGGGGGGACCATCAAATACCGACAATCGTTCTTGCCGTCAGTGATGCCGTATCTTCCGGAATAATCAATGATATCCATGATTCCGGGAACCGGTTTATCCATGCCCGGGTTGACCCGGACCGTTACGAACGCCAGGTTCGAATCTTTCATACCATTACCGGATTTAATACCCTGGGTACGATCTACCGGAACGACGTTGAGGGAAGAAGCTATGCTGCGGTGGACAAGGTAAAAAAAGTGGCCAGGGAAAGAGGATTTACCCTCCAGACATGCTTTTTGGAAGCCTCTGCCGCACTTGCGGAAGATGAACAACGCCTGATTGCGTGTTTTAAACAGCTTACAGGAACAGTGGATGCCATCTACGTAACCAGCCAGAAAGCCGTCAATCCTACCACAATCCCCATAATGGCTGCCATTGCGAAACAGACAAAAACACCGACCTTTTCCCAGGCAGGATCCAATGAAGTCAAAGCGGGTCTGCTGTTAAGTATCTCCCAGGTCGGATTTAAATATGTGGGAAATTTTTATGCCCAAACCCTGGCAAAGATACTCAATGGCGCCATGCCGGGAGAATTGAACCAAATTTTTGAAGATCCCTCAAAAATTGCCATCAACCTGACCACTGCCGAAGCCATTGGTTTTTATCCCAGTCTGGATATCTTAAGCTCGGCAGATGAAATATACAGAGAGATCCCCCCCAAATGAACCGGAATGGTCTTTTTTACAAATGTATTGAATTTGGGTTACAGCAGACATTTTCACCCCCATCGCCACAGGAGCTTGCAAATTGAATTTAATTGAGCTGTATAAAAAAGAATCGGTCGTATCTGCGACGCCTATTCTGGTCATGTCGTCCCTGTCCGGCATTGCCAACGCCCTGATCCTTTTTATCATAAATTCAGTCTCCATGAACGCCTCTTCAGACGATCTGAACTTTAAATATCTGATGCTGTTTGTCATTGTTTTTCTGATTTTTTTAATCGGCAAAACCTATGCCTTAAAGCACACCTCGGTGATCATAGAAAAGATTCTGGCCAAGGTCAGGATTCGCATCCTTGATAAGTCAAGAAAGGCAGATTTAAAGCTGATAGAGGATATCGGCCAGGCAGAAATCCATACAAAACTGACCTACAATGTCAATACCATTTCAGAAACCGCCCTTATGGCGGTTTCCGTCTGCCAGTCCGTAATCATGCTGTTTTTTTGCTCCATCTATATTGCCTGGCTCTCCCTGCCGGCGTTTCTGGGCTCAGCCGGCCTGATCGCCCTGGCTATTTTCTATTTCGCCAAAAAAAGCAGGGAGGCACACGGGTTTCTCAAACAATCCATAACCGTTCAGGAACAATTTTTTGATAAAATCAACGGCATTTTCCTGGGGTTTAAAGAACTAAAAATAAACCAGAAAAGAAGTGATGACTATTTTTCGGATGTTGAAATCATTGCCCGGAAAAGCGAAGACCTGATGGTAAAAGCCCAGTTGAAATTTGTAACGGTCATGGTGCTTGCCGAAATCACCTTTTATTCTCTTCTGGCCGGCATTGTGTTTCTTCTGCCCCGATTTGGTGCGGATTACGTAGAACTTGTCCCCCGGCTGGTCACCTCCATTCTATTCATCATGGGACCCATCATCACCATTGTTGCGGTAATGCCCATGATAACCAGGTCAAACCTGGCCATTTCTGAAATTTACCAACTTGAGCAACAATTGGACGCAGCTTTCAGACCGGAAAATAATGACCGGATAAAAACAGAAGGCTTCCGGGAAATATCCCTTGAAAATATCATCTTCCACTACAAGGACCAATACAAAAACACCTTGTTTACCCTGGACAATATCAATCTGAACATTAAAAAAGGAGAACTGCTGTTTATTGTGGGCGGTAACGGCAGCGGCAAATCCACTGTCTTAAAAATTCTCACCGGACTTTACTATCCAGAAGGGGGCAATATCCGATTAAACGGTGAATTACTCCACCCGGAAGGGTATCAGGCTTACCGGGAATTATTTTCCATTATTTTCACCGATTTTCATTTGTTTGACAAGCTTTACGGCATTGATGTCATTGATCAGGATAAAATCCAGTATTACCTTGAAAAAATGGAATTGGAAGAAAAAACCGCTTTTACAGACAAGGGGTTTACCAATATCAAATTGTCCACCGGACAAAAAAAGCGGCTTGCAATGATCGTGGCCCTCCTGTCTGACTCCCAGATTTATGTGTTTGATGAACTGGCCGCTGACCAGGCCCCGGAATTCAGAAAGTACTTTTATGAGGTTCTCTTAAAGGAGCTTCAGAAAAGAGGAAAAACCATAATTGTGGTCAGCCATGATGACCGATTCTTCCATGTGGCTGACAGGGTCATTAAAATGGATTATGGCAAATTCAGCAAAGGAAGCAAATAAAACAAGCCATGGACAAGAAAGAAAAACGCCTCCCCCCTGTACGGATAACAAAAAGAGCCTTTGGTATTCTTTTTGTTTCAGGGCTCATATGTGCACTTGTGTACGGCTACCAGTATAAAGGCCACCGCCAGGACAACTATGATAAAAAGGCCATTGAATCCTCCCTTGAAAAATATGAACTGGCGAAAAAAACCGAAGTGTCCGAGCAACTCCGGGACCCGATTTTCAAAATCATACAAGACCGAAAAGACTGTTATTCATCCCAGGTCGCCTATAGTGAAAGAAACAATACCTGTAAAAGAGCCTATACAAATATCATTGTTCAATTGGCCAGGGACACCATCAAATCGGCTCCCATGCGCGGCCTTTTCATAAGGTGCATAAGAGAATGCCCCATTGCGGGAAGCTTGTGCAATGGAGAGCCGGGGACCAATGAACAGGACTGTATTAAAACCGAAGCCAGGTGCATTGAATTTTGTCTTGATAATTATTGGCGGGGCGGGGCCTTTCCCGATGAAAATAATTTTATATATAAAAAAAATAATTGAAATTTTGGCTTTCATGCATTGGATTGAATATGAAGAAATTTCTTAAAAGAAACCTGGAGTTTTTTATTGTCTTTGGACTGATTTCCCTGTTTGCTGTTTTTTATTTGTGGGACTCTATTATCGTCACGGTGTATCCGGGCCATACCGGTGTCAAGTTCAGGCGTTTTTTCAACAAAGGGACGGTGATTGAAAAAAGTTTTAAGGAAGGGGTTCACTTTCTGCTTCCCTGGAACAAGATGTATGTTTACGACGTCAGAATCCAGAAACTCAAACAAGAGGTGGAAGTACTGAGCCAGAACGGTTTGACCATCAAGGTGGTTGTTTCCGTCCGGTATTACCTGTTAAAGAATGAAGTTCCCCTTCTGCACCAGAAAGTGGGTGAAGATTACAGGGACAAGGTGATCATTCCCTCCACCATTTCATCTGTCCGGGAAGTGATCGGAAAATATCTGCCCGAACAGCTGTACACAACGGCCCGCCATGTTATCCAGGATGAAATCCTGGTGGGGACCATTGAAGAGACCGGAAGACTTCCCATCATATACTCGGACATGATCATTGAACTCATCAAATTGCCGGACATGATCAACCTGGCCATTGAAACCAAGCTGAAACATCAGCAGGAATATCTGGAATACCAATATAAACTCCTTAAAACCACTGCCGAGAAAGAAAGACTCATCATCGAAGCCACGGGTATCAGAGAATACCAGCAAATCATTGCCCAAAGCCTTTCAGAACCCCTGCTAAAATGGCAGGGAATCCAGGCCACAAAGGAGATTGCAACATCCACCAATAGCAAAATCATTGTCATTGGCGGCAAAGACGGGCTGCCCATTATTCTGAATACAGAGGGCAGTCCGGGCCGGGTCCAGACGCCCGACGCCCCGGTCCCTCCAAAAGAGCCTTCGCCTCTCCAGGAGGCCCCCCTGGTGCCTGAACCCAAAAAAGAGCCCACTTTTGATCCAAATGGTGAAAATCTCTCGGAAAGCGTTCCCCAGGATCAAGAATACACCGACGCAAAAAAAATATGGGATGCCATGGAAACCTTCAACAAGCGATTAAGCCAGAATCCCTTTGTGGACAGGAACCCTGATGGCGACATCAAACAAAAAGAATAAAGGAAACCTTACCATGCCGCTTTTTATACCCTATGTTGTCTTAAGCCTGGCTGTTGCCATATTTGGCGCCAACAGAAAATTCGGTTTCTGGGGATACTTTTTCGGAGCATTGCTGCTCACTCCGGCCATCGGGCTTATACTGGTGCTGGCTTCGGACAGAACGACCGATTAGGTACCCGGAAGAAAATAAGCTTGCCTGGCAGGATAGCAAAGGATATATCCTTGCTTTCATGCTGCTCATCGTCATTGCCACGGGGTTCAATACCTTTTTAAGCACCCTTGCCTTTAAAACCATTTATGTCAATTCCATCATTTCCCAATACAATGTCATCGGAGGCGTTCTAAAAAAAAAAATAGAACTCTCTTTGAGTTTTGGGAAAAAAATCGACAATTTCTTTGGTATGGACGCATTGATGGAAAGCAATCTCACCTACCTGAACCATGTAAATTCAATCCAGCCTGCCCGGTCCGATGTACAGCTGCTCATTACCACCCCCCAGGGAAAAATTTTATACACCACCGAAAAAACCGGTCAATCCCTGGAAATTGTCCTGGACACCCGTGGGTCCCTGACCCATACCCCGGTCTTTTCAAGGGATTCAAAAAATTTTTTCACCAAAGATCATCATTATTTTATCGTCTTTCCCATCAACAACTGGGACAAATCCCTGGCCGCAATTCAGGTCATTTCTTTTCCTGAAAAATTGATTCTGGACTATCTGGGCCTTATCATCAAAAAGAGCCTTTTCACTTGGTGCTGGGTGCTGATGCTCTCTTTTGTCCTGCTTTTTTTCACTTTTTATCTGGGCTTGCGCCATGCCCGGAACCAGGCGGATTCCCTTTCCACCCTTCTCAAAACCAAAGGCTTTTCCCATTGCATTTTCGGCATCATTGTCCTGTGCCAGATACTTTTTTCCGCCTCACAAATTCACAACTTCAGCCGTCATTACCTGACCCTTAACCAGGACAAGGCGGACGTCATCAACCAGTTCATGAAAAATCAGCTGGAGGGCCTGGTGAAAAAAGGGATCGACCTGAAACAGATGAACCAGGCCGAACGATCCATCCACAACATGATCAAGGATATCCCCGAATTTAGCGATATCATGATCACAGACCCCCAAGGCCAGGTGCTGTACCATGCCGACCAGACATCCGGCACAAATTATCGATCACCCGGCATGCGGAAACTTGATGTCACCAAATCCCCCCAATACGTCAGAACAAAGCCCTTAATGGACAAGGATCAAAGGATAGGGGCGATTTCCCTGCTTATCTCCGAAACCGTCCTCACCATTTTTTTGAGAAAAATCTTTCTGGACAGCGCCACCACCATCGTGATTTCCATCTTTTTTTGTGTGGAAATAATGATTCTGTTTTTTATCGGGTTCCGGAAAAAACAGCACACCCCGTCAGGGAAATCCCATATATCCACCCGGATCATCCGGCCCATTGCCTTTGTCTATTTTTTTGCCATCGATATTGTTGTCTCCTTTGTCCCTTTGTATATGAAAAATCTCAATTCCAATGCCTCCGGTTTTTTTCTCTTCCGGGACATCTCCCTGGGCCTGCCCATCACCGTGCAAATGATTTTCTCCGCCATTTCCATTCTCATTGTCGGGGCCTGGTGTGACCGGAAAGGCTGGCAGCAGCCCTTTTTAATCGGGGTGATTTTCTCCGCACTGGGATTTCTGGCCGCCGGCATCTCAAACGCCCCGGTCCTTTTTATTATCGCCCTTGCCATTGCCGGATTTGGATACGGACTCTCCTATATTGCGGGCCAGAACTTTGTGACCACCAATTCCCCTCCTGAACACAAAGCCCAGGGCCTGTCCGAGTATTATGCCGGATGTATTGCCGGCAGTCTTTGCGGGATTGTCACCGGCGGCATGCTGGCAGAACAGATCGGATTTGCCCAGGTGTTTCTCGTTGGGTCTGGTATTTTAATCTGTCTGTTTGTCTGGGTCTTCTTTTTTCTGAAATCCCATTTGCCAAACTCCAGGAAAACAGCTCTTTCCAAAACCCAGGAAAAACCGGTTTCTTTAACGGCATTTCTGGGCAACAAAAAAATCGCTTGCCTGATTTTCCTGAATATTGTTCCGGCTTCTGTTCTCATTGTGGGATTTCTCAACTATTTTGTACCCATTTATCTCCAGAAAAACAATATTTCCCAATCTGACATCGGCAGAATTTTCATGCTCTACGGCATCTGCCTGATTTACCTTGCCCCCTTTATCACCCGAAGAATCAATGCCCTGAAACACAGCATTGCCGCTATCACCACGGGCGGCATCCTGTGCAGCATGACCCTTTTAACCTTTTTTTTCACCTCCGGCTATAGGGCCGTGGTGATCAGCATTCTTTTTTTGGGGCTTGGCGCCAGTTTCAATGCCCTGAGAAATGCCTATGCCCTGAACCTTACCATCAGCAAACAATTTGGAGAAGGCCGTGCCACCAGCCTGATTTTCTTTCTGGCAAGACTGGGCCAGGCATTGGGGCCCATGGCCTTTGTCTGGGCTACCGTTTCCGGGAGCACCACCCAAGGCGTCGTGCGCCTGGGCGGATTTTTTCTGTTCCTGAGCATTGGTTTTCTTTTGCTGACCCATTTTTCAAACAAGGATATCCCTCTTTAAATGACCCTCAGCGTTCCAACACCACTGAAAAGTTTTCACCAGCTTTTACCCCTTCCGGCACAGGACCCCAAAAGACTGTTCTTTGAATCAATGACAACCGAACAGATCGCAGCCTTTCCCCGGGAAAAACAAAAAGCCCTTGAACAGGACCTGACCTTTTTTTTCCCGACCCTCTTTGCGGACAAACATGACTGGGAATACATGGTACGGCATTTTTTTTATATCCCCAAAGGCAACACCCTCCGCCAGGCAATTTTTGTACGCAATGAACAAGAGCAACTGATTGCACTGTGTGCCTTTGACCATGGTGTTTTTCAGATAGAGGAAAAGGAGACCTCCCTGATTTACATCCACATACGGGCCGTTGCCCCCGGATTCCAGACCCATGGTCTGGGCAGAATTTTCTCGGAAAAAATATTACACCTTCTGTCACCGGATATCCTCATGACCACCTGCGTCCAGCTGGCTTCTCTGTATTCCTGGATCAAAACACAAGATGCGGACATCCAAAATGCATACGAGTTTTTCCCACGGGTTGAAACCGTTGCACACACGAGAAAAACCATCCCCCTTCCCCAGAAAGACCTTGATTTTACTCTCAAATGCTTTAAAAGAATTTATGCAAGCCATGTAAAAGAAAATCAAAGACGACTGGATGACGTGATAAATAATTTAACGGTCCACCTTGTCAGAAAGGAAGTTAATACCTATTTTAATTTCCTGAAATGGAATGAAAACAACAAAAAATCGACCCTAGCACAAGACCTGGGGATTACGGAAAAAGATGCCGTACTTCTGGTCATAAGAAAAAGAATTTATTCAATTGAAAATAGAAGCAAAGAAGAATAGAAAGCGATGCAAAATACAACCTGCGGAAAATATCACAATTTTGGAAATTCTTTCATCATACTGGATGAAACCCAAAACATCATGGTGGCTGAATCGGAAAAAAAAGACTATTCCATACGGATTCTAAACTCGGACACCGGCATTGGTGCAGACGGTCTGGTGGTCCTCTCAGCCCCAAAGGTTTTGAAAGCAGAGAAAAACGATTCCGGGCACACCCCTGACAATATCGATTGTATCTTCCGGCATTTTGAACCCGATGGTTCGGAATCCCTATTGTGTCTCAACGGCCTCCTGGTCACCGGACTCTATCTGTCCCGGCTTTTGGATAAACCCAGAGTCTCTGTGCTGGCTGCAACCAATGCCAGAACCCCCCAGGTGCTCTGCCTGGGGGTGGATGACCATAAAGGTGCCTTTGTGGAAGGATTGCACACCTCCCGGGCAGACAAATGTCTGGCAGACCCGGGCGTGATTCTGCCCTTTCTCCCGGGAATCGATAAAATCACCCCCCTTGAACTCAATTTCCGCCAGGACGACATTGCCGGTCTGGACATCGTCAATTCCAGAATCTGTTTGTCCGGATACCTTGTTTTCTCAGGAGAGCCCCATCTGGTTGTCTTCACGGACCAGATGAAAGATCAACACGGCCTGACAAACCTTGTTTTCCAAGACCCTTCCGAAAACAGACGCGCTTCTTTGGGCGACCGGCTCATCCATGCCATGGGCATGAGAATCCAGAATAACTTTGGGCATCTCTTCCCCAAGGGATTGAACCTTACTTTCGTGCATATGTCCCAGGCCCCCGGGTCCGGCCTGCCCTGCATCGAGTACCGGTGCTTTGAACGGGCCATCAACAAGGAAACCTTGTCCTGCGGCACAGCAGCCCTGGCGTGCTCCGCCGTGGCCCAGGCCCTGAACCTGGCAAAAATCGAGCAAACCCCTATATTTCCCTATTTGTATAACCGATATCATCCGGATTCCTTTTATACCCTTACCCCCCATACCCCCCAACAGGGCCTATGGAGAATCACGGGGAACCCGGAACAGATCAGCGACAACATCTGCTTTTTATGATTCAGACCCGATTGCGTCACACAATCGGATATTTTCCCGGGGGTTCCAAGGGCCTTTAAACACCATTGCCGATCATTTGTCCGGTGTGCCGTAAACAGGCGATGCCGATGACATGTTGATGATCAAACAAAACTTTTCCGCCCTGGACCCGTTTTTTTGCACAGTCCGGGGCCTCTTCATGGGCTGCCCGAGACAGGTCCGCAAACATGGCGCCGATGGCGGCATTGGCTGTGGACAGGGTAATGTCCAGCATGGCTTCATCGCTTTCTTCATCCACCCGCATGTATTCGGCAGGAATCCTGACATTGTCGTCGGAAAAAAACTGTGAAGCAATCTAACCTCTATTTTACAGCAAGGAGGATCGTATGGTAACTCCAGGAATTGCCTGGCCCCAAAAAACCAGAGAGATTCACAATCATCATATGGATTCCACATTTTGGAACGGCTTTGAATTCAGGCCCGATGACATCATTATCGGGACACACATCAAATCCGGTACAACCTGGGTGCAGCAGATTGTTTCCCAATTGATCTGGAAGGGAGCAACAGGCCTTCCCGTTGCACAGATGTCTCCCTGGATCGATCTTCGCATTCCGGGAAAAAAGATAAAACTGGCGGCAATAAAAGCCCAATCCCACAGGCGCTTCATGAAAACCCATCTGCCGGTGGATGCCCTGGTTTTTTCGCCCATGGCAAAATACATCTACATCGCCCGGGATGGCCGGGATATTGTCTGGAGCCTGTACAACCATCACACAAATGCAAGTGACTACTATTATGAAGCCGTCAATGATACCCCCGGCCGAATTGGCCCGCCCCTTGGAAAACCGGCGGATTCCGCGAGGCAGTATTTTCTGGACTGGCTGGACAGGGACGGCCACCCCTACTGGCCTTTCTGGGAAAATATCTACTCCTGGTGGAATATCCGAAACCTTCCCAATGTCCTTTTGCTTCACTATGCCCGCCTGAAGCAGGACACACCGGGAGAAATCAGGCGTATTGCAGGGTTTCTCGATATCCCTATTGATAAAGACACCTGGCCCTTGATCCTGGCCCATAGTTCCATGGAATACATGCGGGACAATGGTAATAAAATTGTGCCAATTGAAGGAGCCTTCTGGACCCATGGCGCCAAAACCTTTATACACAAGGGAACCAACGGCAGGTGGAAGGATACGCTCACCCATGAAGACAACCACAGATATCTTAAAACGGCTGAAGCCAAACTGGGAGCTGAATGCGCCCGCTGGCTCGAAACAGGTGAATAGACCGGCAAGGATGCCGACGATATGATTGAATTCACCTTTACAACAAGACCGGATATTGATATTTAATAATGGGTATCCGGTTCGACACATCTCAAGGTGGAAATCGAGGAAACTCCCAGTGCCAGTCACAGGATCCCCATGATCTAACAGGCAATTTTTACTTTCTGAAACAGGAGAAGACCATGCCCGTCCAGTCAAATGATCAGAGCATCCTTTATTCATATACCGATCTTTACGATTTCATTGAAGGGGCAACCTTCCTTGCCACAGGCGGCGGGGGCCCCAAGGATGTGGCACACGCCTTTCTAGATGACAGCAGGGTGTCATCGGTCAATGTGATCTCCTCTCCCCTTGTTTCCGATGATATGCAGATTGCATGTGCAGCAGAGGTTTTTGCGCCTTCGGCCATTGAGGTAAAACGAGATTTCAAGTCGGCCTTAAGGTCCTATGAAGGATTAATAAACCCCGGGCCGGGCAAAGCCACGGGGGTGCTTCCCGGTGAAGTGGGTGCCATAAACGGGATTGTACCAGCCATTGTCGCTGGCCTGACAGAATCCTTTCTTATTGCCGATACCCAGACAGACAGGGCCACTTCAGAGATGGACATGGGATTGTTCCAGAACAATGTGCCCTGCCGTTGCCTGAACATGCTCAATGACAAAGGTGACCCTATCCTGCAAAAAGAATACCCGCCTTCTGCCGTGGATGCCATGGCCGTTGAAACGGATATCATCCAGGCAATGAAATCCCATCCGGAATTAAAGGGCGTGGCCGGGTTTGCGACCTATCCCATGACAGGGAGCGAGTTAAAAAAGTATTATGATCAGAACCTTTTACTGCCCAACACCTTTGACTATGCAAGGCATTTGGGAGCCTGTATGCGAAAACCCGATTTTGAGACTGCAATTTTCCAGGCGGTCCAAAATCGACTGGGATCACAATATTCACCCTATCGGTTGTTCAAAGGCCGGCTTGTCACGGCCAAACAGGTCACCAAGAGCCAGGATTACGGGGTGGCCGATTTTATGAGTTCAGACCCCCAAAGCTGTCTGGGCGCAAGGGTCTATTATTCCAATGAAAATATGATCGCCTATTCTCTGTTGTGGGTCCTGGTCCGGTGCGTACCAACCCCCGTTCAACTGGGCCCTTTGGCCATCGGACCGGATGCCATCTGCTATCTGTTGACCGCCGCCCAATATCGGGGCGGCTACTCTTTTACCAATGAAGCCTTTACACAGACCTATGGCGATCCTGATTTTTTCAGAAGCCATGAAATTGAAATCGTGGGGATTCCAGAGCCCACCTTGCGGCGGCCGGATTTAATCAACAATTTCAAAAGGGAAATCAAGGCCACCATCGACGCCTTTGGGGGTGCCTATGACGGACACTATATCCCCATTGAACAATTGCAAGGCGCCCGGGTCGTCTTTGATATGCAAAAAAAAAAAGGCGAGCAGGGCGGTACCCATCTCATCCTCACAGGCCCAGTTGAAGAAGGGGTGATACGATATACGCTTGACGGGTCCGAGCCGGACAAAAATTCGGCAGAATATACACACGCCATACCCTGGTCCGTTCTTGCCGGAAAACATATCAGGGCCAGGATTTTTCATAAAGACGGGTTGCCCGGAACTATGGCAGGTGCGCAATTTCCAGAATGAAGATGATAAAATCACCAGGAAAAAAGCGCTATTGCTGAACTCTTTCATAAAATATTTTGCCGGGTGCCTCGGACTGATAGGGCTTCTTGGGTCTCCTGTCCACGCCATGGACCAGGTGAAATTCCAGCATCCGATAAATACAGGCGCATATAACAATTCCGTGATCCAGGACAGAGACGGGTTTCTCTGGGTGGGCTGTACCAACGGGATCATCCGGTATAACGGATATGAAACCAAGGTTTACAAGGCCGGCAGCGGCCTTTTGTCCTCTTCCATCGCACCGGGAATATTCGAGGATGACGAAGGTCTTTTGTGGATAGGAACTTCCGGCGGCCTGAATGTCTTTGATAAAAAAAGCGATTCTTTTGCCTATTATAAACATGATCCAGGGGATGCAAACAGCCTGAATTCAGACCATTTTAACTGGGCACCCAAAACCATTGCCCAGGACCGGGAGGGGGCAATGTGGCTCGGGACCCAGGCCGGTATCAACCGTTTTGACAAAAAGACAAACCGATTTCAAAGCTTTCGGCACAATCCGGCAGATGCAAACAGCCTGGGCCATGACTCGGTCTGGACCCTTATGGCAGGCAAAGACGGCCTGATCTGGATCGGTACCGATGCAGGTTTGGATTCCTATGATCCCGGCACAAAAACATTTACCCGTTACCAGCATGATCCGGAAAAACCCGGCACTATCGGCGCCGGAAGAGTCTATGCCGCCCAGGAAGGAAAGGATGGCATTCTGTGGGTTGGAACCGCCGCAGGCGGATTAAACAAGCTGGACCGAACCACAGGCCGCTTTGTGCGTTTCCAGCATGATCCCCAAGACCCACAAAGCATTGTTCACAACGAAGTCTATTCCATTACAATCGACCGGAACAATCGCCTATGGCTCGGCAGGTCCTATGCGGTTGCAGCCGGCCTTGAAATGTTTGACCCAAAAACAGAAAAATTTGCTGTTTTCAAACATTCATCCGAAGATCCTTCCAGCATCTCCGGAAACATTATCATGGGGTGTTACGAAGACCGAGCCGGCATTTTATGGGTGGTTGAAAATACCGGGGCCATTGATAAATATGACCCGAACATGAAACCCTTTGATCTGCATCAGCACCGTTCCGACGACCCATACAGTCTGAACTCCAATATTGTTCCCACCATTGTCGAGGACCATAAGGGCAATATATGGCTGGGCACCCAACTGGGCGGACTCAATAGATTTGACCCCAAGACCGGTAAATTCCGGGCCTATAAAAAAAAACCCGGGGTTTTGAACTCCATTTCCGATGACTATGTTTTTTCCGTACTGGAGGACAGCTCAAAAAATCTCTGGATATCCATGAATGATGGTGTCCACGGGATATTTGATCCTGAAACCGGCACCTTTAAAAACCGGTATCAAAATCCCGTCACCACCGGGGTTGCCAGGGGAATGATACAAGACAGGCTGGATACGGATACCCTCTGGTTTGGCACGGAAACAGACGGACTCTTTCGGTTCAGCAAAAAAACAGGCAGCTTTGTACAATTTAAAAACAAGCCCGGGGATGAAACCAGCCTGAGCAACAATGTGGTGTTAAGCCTTTTCCAGGACAATGAGGGCACCCTCTGGGTCCCCACCCAGGGCGGCGGACTTGACCGGTTTGTCAGGGGAAAAAATATCTTTGTCCACCACAGAAAAGATCCGTCAGATCCCTATTCCATAAGCGGGAATACCGTCACAGACTGTTATATTGACAGTTTGAAAAATTTCTGGGTATCTACAGGCGACGGCGGTTTGAATCGATTTAACAAGGCCACGGGCAAATTTGAGCACTTCGGGAAAACCCACGGATTTCAAACCAAGTCCATCCGGTCCATCCTGGAGGATGGTCACCAGAATCTCTGGCTGGGCTCTGATGCTGGCATCATCAAATTTGATATAAACCAAAAACAGGTGCTGCGGGTTTTTACAAAGCAGGACGGTCTCCAGGGAAATGCCTTCAGCCCCTATTCCACCAGTGCCCATAAAACAAGAACCGGCCAGATGTGGTTTGCCGGCCTCAACGGGGTGAATTGTTTTTATCCTGAACAGATCACAAATAACCCCATCGTTCCCCCCATTGCCGTAACCGCCTTTAAACATCCGGGGCACTCCCCGTCCGCAGGCTGCTGCACTGAACTGATCGAACAGGTAAATCTGGATTGGAGAAACAATTCCTTTGAATTTGAATTTGTAGCCTTAAATTATACCCAGCCCGAACAAAACCAGTATGCCTATTTTCTAAAAGGCTTTGACCGGGAGTGGAATCATACCAAAACCCGCAGGTATGGAAAATATACCAATATCCCGGGTGGGGAATATGAGCTGCAATTGTTGGGTTCAAACAACGATGGTGTCTGGAATACGGCAGGACGGTCCATTAAGATTCGGGTGCAGCGACCGCCCTATAAGACGGTCTTCGCCTATTGCCTGTATGCAATCCTTCTTGGCGGGTCGGCATTTTTTTTTCTGAAGCATACCACCCGGCGCATTTCAGAAAAGCTCACACAAGAAAAAAAAACAAATGAATCCCTAAGACAGATCGATCGCATTCGCACGGAATTGTTTCAACAGCAAAAAACCGTTGAACAAGAGCTGAGAAAACACAAAGAGACCCTTGAACAAAAGGTGCGGCAGCGGACAAAGGAATTGGAAATTTCAAAGAAAAAAGCTGAAAGCGCAAACCAGGCCAAAAGCAATTTTCTGGCAAATATCAGCCATGAAATCCGAACCCCGCTGAATCTGATACTGGGTTTTTCAGAGACCCTGGAACGTGAAATCAAAGAGGTTCACCAGACACAATTGCTCGCCGCCATTCGCTCCAGCGGCAAATCCCTTTTAACCCTGCTGAATGATCTTCTTGATCTTTCAAAGATTGAGGCCGGCAAAGTGGCGGTTCACTATGGAGCCTTTAATATCAGAACCCTCTTGTTTGAGATTCAGCAGATATTTGCAAACAAGCTTGCAAACAAACACCTTGATTTTATACTCGACATCTCCCCCTCCCTGCCCGATATCCTTATTCTGGATGAAGCCCGTTTAAGGCAGATTCTATTGAATATCGTGGGGAATGCCATTAAATTTACCGAAACAGGGTTTGTAAAACTCCAGGTTGATTTTCCTGTCAGCGATACCCTGCCGGGGAAAAAAAATCTGGCGTTCGTCATTGAAGACACCGGAATCGGCATTGCCGATGATCAAAGGGATGAAATATTCGGCCTATTCTCCCAGCAAAAAGGGCAGGACCCGGGTAAATACGGAGGTACGGGACTCGGTCTCCCCATCTCCAAACGTCTGGTGGAATTAATGGACGGGAAAATTTTTGTACAGTCGAAAACAGAGCAGGGAAGCCTGTTTTGCATTGTTTTTCAGCATGTTGAAACATCATCCTCCCTTGAGATCAGCAGAGACAGAAAAACGGATGATCCATCCTGCAAACCTTCCATGGGCCATCCTTTATTGGATCCAAAATCTGTTGACCCCATAAAAGCCGACAAATTGACCTGGAAGCAAAAAGAGAGACTTAAACTTCTTTTAACGATTTTAGAACACCTTGGGCAAACGACCTGGATAAATTTAAAAGAAGCCATCATCATTGACGAAATCAAAACATTCGGCGGTCAGCTGAAAGAGCTTGCAACCCAATACGAATACGGCCCCCTCCACACATACGGAAAAACCCTTGAACACCAGGCCCGCAATTTTGATATGGAAAACCTGCCTGACAGCCTCAACTATTTTCCGGAGATGATTGAAAAACTGTTTCAATTGGTTCATGATGCCTAGACTATGAATAAAATAACAACCCTTATTTCAACCCTCACAACCCCAAAGAATCTTACCCCCCAAGACGGTATCCGTTTTTGGCAGGAAAAGGTTCTTTTAAACCTGCTGTTTGTCAGCGGGGTGCTGGGATTTATCACCTGGATACCCAGTGTGGCCCTTTCCATAAAGGAGGGGTTGTGGGTGGTGGCGGTTGCGGACACCCTGATGCTGGGATGGGTTCTGGTGCTGTTCCTCAGCCCCGGTCTCTCCTATACCTTCCGGGCAGTGAGCATCCCGACCATCTCCTATCTTCTGGGAATGATACTGATCCTGACCCTGGGTCCCTTCGGGGCCGGCCCGGCCTGGCTTTTCTTCTTTCCCATCCTGACCGGGGTGCTTTTGGGACCAAAATCCGCTTACAGGGCTCTGGTGCTCAATGCCGTAACCATCGCCCTCATCGGAGGTCTCATCCAGCTGAATCTCACAAATATCTTGTCCCAGGCAAACTTCAAGGCGTGGCATCTGGCCATCGAGAATCCAATGGAAAAATGGGTGGTCATCTGTTTTAATTTCATGCTGTTGAACATCCTTGCCACGCTTTCGGTTACCACCATATTAAACGGTCTCCACAATTCCCTGGAAGAACTGAGCGTCTCGGAAAAAAAATATCGCCAAATCTTTGAAAATATTCTGGATGTCTATTTTGAAACCAGTCTGGAGGGCATTGTCCTGGAAATCAGCCCCTCCATAGAGCAAATCTCTTCCTATTCGCAAAAAGGCCTCAAAGGGAAACCGATTCAATCGGTTTACAAAGACCCCGGCAAAAGAAACGACCTTTTGGAAACATTGTTCCGGTACGAGCATATCCAAAACTACGAAATCCATCTTTTGGATAAGACCCGCCAGATGCGAATCTGTTCTATTAATGCCCGGCTCCTGCGGGACAAAAACAACAATCCGGAAAGAATCATCGGTATTTTCAGGGATATTACCGAACAGATCGCCATGGCAAAGAAAGAAAAAGATCTGGAAGAACGGTTGAACCGGTCCCGGAAAATGGAAGCCATCGGTATGCTGGCGGGCGGAGTGGCCCATGATCT
>JAHIVS010000674.1 GCA_018816605.1 Pseudomonadota bacterium | reverse complement strand
TCTTCCTTTTTTTCCTTTCTCTATAATTGGCGGAATTGCGTCCTCGTATCTTCCTTTATCAGAATCCTGCTTTTAAATTAAGGGGAAATCATGTAAATAAATAGAATTGATAAAAAAAATTTGAATTCCCGTCACAGGCAGATACAAATGACCTTTATTGCAGATCTCCATATCCATTCCAAATACTCCCGGGCCACGGCTAAAAATCTTGACCTGGAAAACCTTTACCAGGCAGCACAGATAAAGGGAATTTCCGTTGTCGGTACCGGGGATTTCACCTTTCCCGCATGGATGGATGAAATTGAATCCAAGCTGGAACCGGCCGAACCTGGGCTGTTTTCCCTGAAAAAACAGATTGCAGACAAAATAGACCAACGTGTACCCCCTTCCTGCCGGAATACGGTCCGGTTTGTTCTGCAGACAGAGATCAGCAATATCTATAAAAAAGAGGGCCGGGTTCGAAAAAATCACAACCTGGTGTATTTTCCGGATCTTTTGGCCGTTAAAAAATTTAATGCCCGCCTGGATAATATCGGCAATATCAAATCAGACGGTCGGCCCATATTGGGCCTGGATGCCAGGGCGCTTTTGGAAATTGTGCTGGAAACCTGCGAAGCCGGCCTTTTTGTCCCGGCCCACATCTGGACCCCCTGGTTTTCCATGTTCGGGTCCAAATCCGGATTTGACACCATTGAAGCGTGTTTTGGGGATCTGACACCCCATATATTTGCCGTTGAAACCGGGCTTTCTTCGGACCCGCCCATGAACTGGCGGGTATCGGGTCTGGATCAGGTGAGTCTGATCTCCAATTCCGATGCCCATTCCCCGGGCTATCTGGGCCGGAATGCCTCGGTGTTCGATACGGATCTGAATTATTTTGCCATGAGAGCCGCCCTTGAAACGGGGGACATGGAAGGGTTTAAAGGAACCCTGGATATGTTTCCCCACCAGGGAAAGTACCACTATGACGGCCACAGAAAATGCAATGTCAGCCTGGATCCTGCTGAAAGTGAAAAATTGGGCAACATTTGTCCTGAATGCAAAAAATCCTTGACCCTGGGCGTGCTCCACCGGGTCCGGGAGCTTGCCGACCGAAGGGAAGGGTTTGTGCCCGAAAATCGCCAGGGGTACACCCCTATCATTCCCCTCACCGATATTTTATCCGAGATATGTGACAAGGGGCCCAGGACCCAGAAAGTTGCAGGATATTATCAAAAGGCCATTGAAGCACTGGGTCCCGAGCTGCCGATTCTGACGGATCTTTCTTCGGATGCCATTGAATCGGCCGGGGTGCCCCTTCTGGCAGAGGCGATCCTGCGGATGCGGTCCCATGATATCCGGATTGATCCCGGATTTGACGGCGAATTCGGCAAGGTGACTGTTTTTTCTCCCCAGGAAAAAGAACGCCTCAGGGGGGAGAAACATCTCCCGCTCTCCCTGCCCTCTGCCAAGATCCCTTCTAACAAAACGCCGTCCCTTGACCTGGCATTGGAAACGCCGCCGTCTCCTGTCGTTCCGGCCCCTCATCCGGCAAGGGGTCCCGGCCTTTTGGAAGGATTGAATCCCGGCCAGAAACAGGCCGTTGAATCCTTGAACCGGGCCATTCTGATCCAGGCAGGTCCGGGGACGGGGAAGACCCGGACATTAACGGCAAAAATTGCCCATCTCATCTCTGAAAAAAAAACAGATCCCAGTGCCATCCTGGCCCTGACCTTTACCAACAAGGCAGCCAAAGAACTTACCCGGCGTATCGAAACCTTTCTTCCCAAGGGCAGCCCCCCGGTGTTAGCCGCCACCTTCCATGGATTTTGCCTGAAGATTTTAAAGGAAAATACGGAATTTAACCCAGGCCTGATGGATGAGTCTCTGAGGCTGGAATTGATGAAGAACGCATTTGAAAGCGCGGTTGAACCAAAGGTGTCCAGGGGAGATAAAGCAGGGGCAGATAAGATTCGGCCCGGCCTTTCCCCAAAAAAAAGGATAGACCGGCTGGACCGGCTCATTTGTCAGTGCAAGCAGCAGCTGCTGGGACCGGAGGATGATCTGTCTTCAGTTGCCGGAGAACCAGAGGTTTTACTGCTCAAACGCGGATATGCAAACTATATGGAACTCTGCCGCCGGAAGAATCTGGTGGATTTTGAGGATCTGATCTTTGTGTTCTATCATCACCTGGTACGGTCTCCTGATCTTTTGGCCCGGGTCCGGAATCAATTTGCCCATATCTTCATTGATGAATACCAGGATCTGAATCTGGGCCAGTACGAGCTGGTCAAATTACTAGCACAAAAAAGTCATCTGGTGGTGATCGGGGACCCGGATCAGTCCATCTACGGGTTCCGGGGATCGGACAACACCTATTTTAGACAATTTGCAAAGGATTATCCCGGCTGTGAGCAGATCCGGCTGATCCAAAATTACAGATCCACCCAGACCATTCTGGATGCCTCTTTTCAAATGATGACTGCTGCCCAAGGGCACAGCGGATCTGGGAAAATATTTTCCAACTTGGCCACCGCCCAGAAAGTGATCATAAAGCAGACCGCAAGCCCGGCGGCCGAGGCGGTAGCCGTGGGAATGATGATAGAAAAACTGATGGGCGGACTTTCTTTTTTTTCAATGGAGAGAAGGAACCAGGATACAGGGAATATAACCACCGAAAAAGCCTATTCTTTTGCAGACTTTGCCGTTCTTTTCCGAACAAAAGCCCAAGGGAAGATTTTTTCCGAAGTCTTTTCAAAACACGGCATCCCCTTTCAGACGGCAGATAAAAAAGGCAGGTTTGACCAGGACGGGATTTGCCAGGTGCTCAGCCTATTGAGGATGATAACGGGCAGGTCCGCTGCCATGGATTCCCGGATCCTGAAGGATCATTTTGACAGGAGATTGAAAAAACAGGACCCGTCCCGGGGCCAGGGGCAGGTGCAGCAACTTTTTTCCCAGGTTCCCAGTCAGGTGCGTGACCTGAACACGAGTGACTGCCTGGAATTTGTAGTTGATGTTCTGGAAGTCCGGCAGACGATCCGTGAAAAACGATCTTTGGCAGCGGTATATGAACACCTGGCTTTTTTGGCCCGCCTCTACCCCTGCCCGTCGGAGTTTATGGCCTATCTGGTTTTGGACCAGGATCCGGATTATCTATCCAATTCTGTTGAACGCGTATCCCTGATGACCCTGCATTCAGCCAAGGGGCTTGAATATCCAGTGGTCTTTGTCACCGGGTGCGAGCAGGGCCTGATTCCCTTTGCAAGGAATGGAGAAACCTGTGAGAATCCGGAAGAAGAACGCCGTCTTTTTTATGTGGCCATGACACGGGCCATGGATATTCTTTGTTTGACTTATGCTCAAAAAAGACGCATATATGGCACCAGTCAAAAACGGCAACGCTCCTTTTTTATTGATGATATTGAAACAAGGCTGGCAAAGCGGGAAGCGGCCATTGACCGGGCAAAGGATACAAAAAAGCAAATACAATTGGAATTGTTTTAGGAAGATCAGCCCGGAGCATCTAAAAAACAATCCCCAGGAAAGACGAGAATGGAAGAAACGATATTTAAAAAAATTGAGCTGGACAATGATCAGACACTGGTCATTCTTGATAAATCAAGGAAAATAGGGGAAGATGCCTATGTGGTGATCATGGGGGTCCGGATGGCAATCCGGATTCATCGGGATCTTTTTGCGGAAAACAAGGTGTCAGATGCCCAGTTTGATGATATCCGGGAAGTTCTTGGGGATGAAATCCGCTATGAATACAAGAGTGAGCGGAACATGATAATGGCATCCGAAAAGGACCAGGTGTTTGAAGAACTGGTTGCCACCTTTTTAAAGAACATGATGCCCTATATCGCCATGCCCATCTTTCCGGAGAAGAAAGCATTAAAGGAATACAGGGAAAGGGTTGAAAAGAAAAACAAATACAGATAACCCCGGTTCAAGCGTTCTGGGAGGCATTCGGTCGGCATGGTTTTGCCTTGCCTTCCTGGTGATGCTGTCTCCCCTGTCTTTTTTTCCGGAAAGCGCTCCAGCCGATATCTACAAGTATATTGACAGTGAAGGTGTTCTTCACTACACCAATACCCCCACCTCATCGGCGTATGTATTGTACATAAGGGAACCATCTGCAGAGGCGAACACAGGTCCCCTTTCCGGGGCATACACTCCCATCATTCAAAAGGCCCAGGAAAAATACGGCATTGAATTTTCATTAATTAAAGCGGTGATCCATGCTGAGTCCGGGTTTGATTCCCGGGCGGTCTCTAGAAAAGGGGCCAAGGGTCTTATGCAGATTATGCCGGAAAACTACAAGGCCCTGTCTGTATCAGACCCCTTTGATCCCTCCCAGAATATCATGGGGGGAACGCGGTATTTGAAACAGCTGTTAAACCGGTATGGCGATAAATTGGCCCTGGCCCTTGCCGCTTATAATGCAGGGCCTGAAGCCGTGGACAGGTACGGGCAGATCCCGCCATTTGAAGAAACCCAAAATTATGTTCAAAAGGTCATGCGGTTGTACAGCCGCTACAAAAATATTTAAAAACTTTTTTGAATTTCGTTGACAAAGCGGATCAGCCGATCTCTCATGTCCGGCCGTTCCAGGGCAAAGGCCAGGTTGGCCATCTGGAATCCCACTTTGTCGCCGCAGTCAAACCGTTTGCCTTCAAATTTATACCCGAAGATGGGCTGTTCCTTGAGCAGGCCCTTCATGGCGTCGGTGAGCTGGATTTCCCCGCCTGCGCCCATTTTTCCCTTGCCCAGAAGTTCAAAGATGCGGGGGGTTAAGATATACCGGCCGATGATGGCAAGGTTGGAAGGGGCCTCTTCGGGCAGGGGTTTTTCCACCATGTCGTTAATCCGGAAAATGGTGTCTTCCACTTGTGTGGCTTCCAGAATACCGTATTTGTCCGTCTGGTCCTTTTCCACTTCCATGACCGCTGCCATGGAAGCCCGGAGCCGGTCGAATTTTTTTACCATTTCAGCCAATACCGGCTTGTCGGTCTGGATCAGGTCATCGGCAAGGAGGACGGCAAAGGGCTCATCTCCCACAATATCCCTGGCGCACCAGATGGCGTGGCCCAGCCCTAAAGGTTCGTTCTGGCGTGTATAGACGATGGTTCCGGTTTTGGGAACCAATTCCTGGATCTGTTTGAGAAGATCCTGTTTGCCCTTGTTCTTAAGGCTCAATTCTATTTCAAAGCACCGGTCAAAATGATCTTCCAGGGCCTTTTTCCCCCGACCGGTCACAAAAATGATCTGTTCAATTCCAGCAGCAAAGGCCTCTTCCACAGCATATTGAATAATAGGCTTATCGACCACGGGCAGCATTTCCTTGGCCATGGCCTTTGTGGCGGGTATAAACCGGGTACCAAGTCCTGCAACCGGGAAAACAGCTTTTTTGATCTTCATGGCAACTCCTTGAATATCTGGTATCGAAATAGAATACTGGGACCAGCCTATTCTTTTCTGAAAAGATAAGGCAAATTGTACATCTCCTGCTTTTTAGTTAAAAGCGGTTTAGATGTCAAATTAAATATAGAAGTTTTTGCCCGGATCCGGGCCTTGTCCGCTAGAAAAATGGACCGAACAGCCTATTCTTATTTTTGGCTGACGGTTTATCGTACCTTGGTTTAAGGTTGCATTTTTAAGCGTTGAATGATTATCTCCAGTGAAACAAACCGCTGATGAACAGGAAGAAAATATGACACTTTCAACATATTTTAATCCCGGTTGCGCTTAAAGCAGTTATAAACCCGGGATGGAGAACAGGAGTTTAAACTTTTTGAACCAACGCTATAAAGAAACGGCACTGCACAAAATATGCTGCCGCCATGAACCGATGCTTGAAAAAGGCTTTTTGATCATAAATGTCGGTGCATGATCCTTGCCCTGTGCGTGAAAAACCCGAGGTTCATCAGGCTGTTCCCAGTCTGCTTGGAAAAATGAATATCAAGATAGTCGAAACCAAGTTTTCCGGCACACGCTCTGTCTGCTGCGGGGACGACGTTTATCCCAAACTTCCGATGGACAAGGTTCATAGCCCCATGAAAAAGCGTGCGGAGTCAATGCCGTGCCAGAGTGTTTGCGTGTATTGCGTTTCCTGTATCAAATCCATGGATATCGGTGGAAAAACACCCAGGCATTGGATGGACCTTTTAATGGGCGAGGCCACAGACCCCCAGGCATTGGATACAATAAAATGGCACGCGCAATTGCAAGAATACATTGATCGCCATGAAGAGACCAATATCTGCGTCCCATTTGACTGTCAGCCCGTCAAAACCCTGTATCCGGTTGACATTATTATATTTTTTTTGTATAGTCCACACCGCTAACCGACCGGTTGCAAATAAGCGACCTGTTACACAATTGATAAGGATCAGCCAATGAATGACACCATAAAGAAAACATCTGAGATACCGCCGGAGCAGCTGAGTTTGAAAAGCCGGTTTCAGTTCAAATGCCACAAGGGGGTGAAATGTTTCACCGATTGCTGCCGGGGCATTGATATCATGCTTACCCCCTATGATATTTTGACCATGCGCAAAAAACTGGAATTGACGTCCGAAGAATTTCTGGCCGTGTTTACCCAGCCCCAGATTCTTGAAAAGGCAGACATGCCCGTAGTGACCTTAAAGCTTCTGGATGATGAAAGAAAATCCTGTCCCTTTGTTGAGGACAAGGAGGGATGCGCCATCTATGAAAATCGGCCCACCACCTGCCGTTATTATCCGCTCGGGGTCGGTTCCCTGAGCTATTCCGGAGAAGAGGGAAAAAAAGATGAGTTTTTCTTTACGGTCAAGGAATCCCATTGTCTGGGGTTTGAAGAGGACCACGGGTGGACCGTTGCAGAATGGCGGGAAGACCAGGGTGTTGATCTCAGGGACGAGGTGAATGACGGATGGCTGGATTTGATGGTCCGGAAAAAATCACTTCCCCCCAGCATGCGGCTTTCCGAAGAGAGCAAAAAGATATTTTTCATGGTCTGTTATAATATTGATAAATTCAGAGAGTTTGTCTTTAACAGCTCATTTCTTAAGCGGTATGCGATTGATGCCCAGAAAATTGAAGAAATCAGAGCCGATGACATCAAGCTGCTTCAGTTCGGATTTGAGTGGCTCAAGGCAACTTTTTTCCAGGCGGCAAAGGAAGGGTTCCAGATCAAAAAATAAGGGATTTTTTTTGGATGGATAAAAAAGGGGATCCTGCACAGGTACAGGATCCCCTTTTTTGTTTCAGAAGCGGTATTTGTCCCTGAAAGAGGGATTAGTAATCGTACCAGAGGGTTTTCCGGTATTCGGGGTTATTCAGCCGGTCGTCAATATCCACGCGGAAAAAATCAGCAATGGGACGGAACAGGTCCGGTGTGTCGTTATGGACCTTCTTTAATGCTTCCAGCACTATGGTGAACCCTTTTGCCGTCATTTTTCCCAGGGGTTTTCTGCAGGGGCCCGAGGGCATGCCCAAAATCTGCATCATCGTTTTAAGGGGCAGGGGGTTTCTTGCCCTGCAATTTACAGGGCCAAAGCTTGTATCTTCCTGGGTGGTTACCACCACTAGATCTAGCAGGGGTTTCAGGGTGGTCTGGATCTTTAGCGCCCCCCCAAGATCGCCTTGGTTGATCAGCCCGACCATCTGGGTCATGAACTTGGGCACAATATTGGCCATCACTGAAATGGAGCCGCAGGCACGAATGTCCGGGTCGGTCATGATATCATAGACCAGTGCATCGTCTCCGGACAGAATATTGAAGGCGTTGCCGCAGTATTGCCGGACAAGTTTCATGTTGGCCAGGTTGCCCGTAGCCTCTTTCACCGAGGTGATATTGGGGCAGTTCTGGGACAGAATGGCAAGATCCTGGGGCAGCATCTGGGCACCGGTTCTGCCCGGGATAATATACGGAATGATATCAATTTCAGGGTATTGTTTTGCCACCACTTCGTAATACTCTTTTCTGATTTCAAGGGAACTGGGGCCGTTATAATAGGGATCCACCATGAGGATGGCATCCACCCCTTCCTTTACGGCATGGCCTGCCCCCACAATGGCTTCTTGGGTATTGTTGCTGCCGGTGCCGGCAATGCAAAGGCATTTGCCCTTTGTCTGTTTGGCCGTAAGGGCGATGACATGGTCATGTTCCTTCCATTTGAATGTCGGGCTCTCTCCTGTGGTCCCGGTTGCCAGTATACCGGTGATGCCGTTTTGAATCTGGAAATCAATAAGCTGTCCAAGGCCCTTTGGGTCCAGTTCTCCTGCCTTGTTGAACGGGGTGATTAATGCGGTATAGCATCCTTGTTCCATAACGACTTAACTCCTGAATTGTATAAAAATAATGATACTTAAACTTGCGTAGTTGGTAATCAGGTGCTACCACAAGTGGGGTAGGGGTTCAAGATTTATTATTCGGATCAATGCCTTGACACCTGTATTGAGGGTACTATTATATAGGGTTTCGGACAGAAAACAATACAAAAATAGATTTAAGGAGTTATATATGTCAGAAGATCAGAGCCCGAGTCATTTGCCAAACAATGCGGATGAGCAGATAGCCGTCTTGAGGTCTCAATTGGCCAAAAATACCGAATGCGGCACCACCCATTACAATCTGGCTGTGGCCCTCATGGGGAAACAAGAATATGCCGAAGCTGAAAAAGTGCTCCACGAGGCTATTGACTGCAGTCCCAGTCTGGCGGAAGCCTATGTACTCCTTGGCGGTATCTGTTTGCAGAAAAAAGATCTGGAAGGCTGCTACCGGTTTAACCAGAGGGCAACAAAAGCACGTTCCGGATTTGCAGAAGGGTATGCCAACATGGGGTTTGTGCTGCTTCAGCTGGTGGATGGGAAAGATGCCAAGCAAGACGAGGAAAAGGTGGACAAAGCCATTAAAAATCTGAGAAAGGCCATTATCCATAACCAGAAGTTTATCCAGGCCTATACCACCCTGGGAACGGCCTATTTTATGAAAGGACTGTTTGCCGAAAGCATCAAGGCCAACCTTGAAGCCCTGTCTGTTGAGAGGCAGTTTCCCATTGCCCATAACAACCTGGCCGTTGGATATCTTGAGCTCGGAGAATACGAGAAAGCCATTGTCCATTGTGATGCGGCGGTCAAGCTGGGGTTTGAAGTGGCCCCGGCACTTCTGGATGAACTGGCCCCCCATAGAAAGGCATGAGCCCCGCCCCTGTTTTTTCTTTTTATATTCCGGGAGAAGATGGCGGTATCGGGCCGGAAAGTTTTTTGTGGCAGATGCCCCTGTCCGGGAAATCCTCCGGGTTTTCAAAGCAGGTCCCAAGACCTGGCCTGACCATTGGAGATTATTTTACGGCGGCCGGAAGCTTTCTCCAAAAGGCGGACGGCCGTATGCTTTTTTCAGCCTTTTCCGCCATGGCTGGCAAGGAGTGCGGCCCCATCCGAACAGTGGACCTCTTCCTTGAAAAACATGGAGCCTTTTATCATCCCCTCCGGGTGACAGTGGCATCGGAAACAGGTCGGCGGGTTTCCTTTGTATTGAACGGGGCGGTTTCAGAACCAGGCCTTGCCCTGATCGAAAAAGAATACCGCCTGCTGGCCGGTTTTGAAAAAAGGCTGTCCGGAGTCCACACACCCAGGGTCTTTGGGGCTGGGGTCCAGACCCTTGAACCCGTGAAACCGGAAAATTCAAGCCTGAAAAAAAGACCCCTGGGTTTTTTCCTTGGAGAATGGTTTGAAGGATACCGGGAGTTCCACGTTTCAGAGGCCCAGGGAAAACGGCAGATTGCCGTCTGGGAGTCCGGCGGAAGGGTTGCGTATCTTTCCCTGGAAAGGGCAAAGGCCATATATGAACAGGTCGCCTATATCCTTGCGGCCCATTACAATGCTCTTACAGGTGAGCAGATTTCCCCCTGGCATCATGCTGCCGGAGATTTTGTGGTAAACCCACTGGTGGAGGGGCTGCCCGTTAAACTGATTACTGTGCGCGGCTATCAGCCCTTGATGGAATTTGATCCGGCGACAGACCCCAAGGACAATGTTCTGCCCGCCCTTCTTTTTTTCTTTTTGAATTTGACCCTTAGGATGCGCCTGGACCGTCTGGATGGCGTCGGAAATCCGGTTTTTTTGGAAGAACCGGTACTGACGGCCACGGTCCATGGGTTTTTGCGAAGTCTGGGCGATAGGTCGGGGCAGACTTCCCAGGCCCTGGGCGGTACAAAAGGACTGGAAAATATTTTTGCAGCGTTTCTGGCCGGCTTCAGCCAAGAACAGCTGCAGGAGATTCTGGTGAATCTTATTCAGGCATGGCCTCCGAATGCCTCGGAATTTTCTCTGGCAGAGGCGCATCTTGCTTCCCACAGCAGTGCACTTCATTCTCTGTTTAAAAAAGGCAGGCCGCAGGATTTTTATTGACATGTGGAAATAGAAATTCTATATCTGCAATGTTATTTTGCGTAAGGTGTTTATTCTGAAATGGTGGATATTCCATAACCTTTTGGAATATTAGGAAATTAGATTATTGAATGAAGAGTTTGGAAAATCTTTTCATTAATTGAGTGTAAATTAACTATTAACGGAGGTAAGTAAATGGCAAAACATAAGACTCCTTTACTGGACCAGCTGGAATCCGGCCCATGGCCTAGCTTTGTCTCAGACCTGAAAGACCAGGCTGAACGAAGAGCAAAGAATGTAGAAGGTGTTGAATTCCAAATTCCCGTGGATGCGGTAGAAGATCTTTTGGGCGTTCTGGAGCTTTCTTACAAGCATGGCAGAACTCACTGGAAACATGGCGGTATCGTTGGCGTTTTCGGTTATGGCGGTGGTGTTATCGGCAGATATTGTGATCAGCCGACAATGTTTCCGGGTGTACAGCATTTCCATACCATGCGTATCGCCCAGCCTGCTGGTAAATACTATAAAACAGACTACCTGAGAGCCCTGACCAAACTATGGGATTTCAGAGGCTCCGGGGTTACCAATATGCATGGCGCCACCGGTGATATCATCCTTCTGGGAACCACGACTCCCCAGCTGGAAGAAATCTTCCACACATTGACCCATGACATGAATCAGGATCTTGGCGGATCAGGTTCCAACCTGAGAACACCTGCCGATTGCCTGGGCCAGTCCAGATGTGAATATGCCTGCTATGACACCAATGCATTGGTTTATTTCTTGACCAATGAGTATCAGGATGAGCTCCATAGACCTGCATTCCCCTACAAGTTTAAATTCAAACTGGATGGCTGCCCCAACTGCTGCGTGGCTTCCATTGCACGGTCTGACATGTCCTTTATCGGTACCTGGAAAGATGATATCCGGATCGATCAGGATGCAGTCAATAAATATGTTGAAAATGACGCCGCTTACCCTGCAAATGCCGGTGCATATAAAGGCAGCAAAGACTGGGGTCCCTTTGACATTGAAAAAGAAGTGACCGGTCTTTGCCCCACAAAATGTATGCAGTTTAAAAATAAAAAATTGTTCATTGACAATGCCAATTGTACCCGCTGCATGCATTGTATCAATGTAATGCCAAGAGCCCTTAAAATCGGTAAAGAAACGGGTTGTTCCATTCTGGTGGGTGCAAAGGCCCCCATCCTTGATGGTGCCCAGATGGGTTCTCTGCTGGTTCCCTTTATCGAAGTCAATGCTGACAATGATTACGAAGCCATCACAGAAGTTATCGAAAATGTTTGGGATTGGTGGATGGAAGAAGGCAAGAACCGTGAAAGACTTGGTGAACTGATCATGCGTCAGGGATTCCAGAAGCTTCTTGAAGTAACTGGTATCGAGGCAATGCCACAGCACGTACAATACCCGAGAACCAACCCCTATATCTTCTGGAAGGAAGATGAGGTTGAAGGCGGCTGGGAACGTGATGTTGAAGAATACAGAAAACACCATTTAAGATAGAAAGGGAGAATTATAATGGCATTTATTTCTACTGGTTATAATCCAGCCAAGCCGATGGAAAATAGAATCACTGACATCGGTCCGAGGGACCATAACGAATTTTATCCTCCTGTTATCAAGAAAAACAAGGGAAAATGGTCTCATCACGAAATTCTTGAGCCCGGCGTGCTTGTACATGTGGCGGAGTCAGGAGACCAATTGTATACCGTAAGAGTCGGTGGTGCGCGTTTGATGTCTACCGGCCTTATCAATGAAATCTGTGATATTGCCGATAAACATTGTGACGGTCATGTCCGGTTTACCACCCGTAACAATATTGAGTTCATGGTGGATTCCAAAGAAAAAGTAGAACCCCTGAAAAATGATCTGGCCGCCAGAAAATTTGCCGGTGGTTCCTTTAAGTTCCCCATTGGCGGAACCGGTGCCGGTATTACCAACATTGTTCATACCCAGGGCTGGCTGCATTGCCATACCCCTGCGACCGATGCTTCCGGTACGGTAAAGGCAACCATGGATGAATTGTTTGCCGATTTCCAGGACATGAGACTTCCGGCACAGCTGAGGGTTTCCATGGCCTGCTGCCTGAACATGTGCGGTGCGGTTCATTGCTCTGATATTGCCATCCTCGGATATCACAGAAAACCGCCAATGCTGGATCATGAATACCTGGACAAGGTGTGTGAAATTCCTTTGGCTGTTTCTTCCTGCCCCACAGCTGCCATCAAACCGTCCAAAGTAAAATTGGCCAACGGCACCGAAGTAAAATCGGTTGAAGTTAAGAACGAAAGATGCATGTATTGCGGTAACTGCTATACCATGTGTCCTTCCATGCCCCTGGCCGATACAGTGGGTGATGGTATTGTTCTCATGGCGGGCGGCAAGGTTTCCAACAGAATTTCCGATCCCAAGTTCTCTAAAGTTGTTGTGGCCTTTCTGCCCAATGAAATGCCCCGCTGGCCTTCCATGACAAAGGCGATCAATCAGATGGTTAACGCCTATTCAAATGGTGCTAACAAGTATGAGCGTCTGGGTGACTGGGCCGAGAGAATCGGATGGGAAAAATTCTTCGAAGTATGTGAGCTTGAATTCACCCACCACCTGATCGATGATTTCCGTCAGCAGGCATATATGAGCTGGCGTCAGTCAACTCAGTTTAAGTTCTAATAAGATTTGTTATTGAACTTTACCTGTTATATACGATGATAAAGCCGGAGAGCCTTTTGGGCTCTTCGGCTCATCCATTTGATATCAAAGGAGCATGACAATGAGTGATCTTCTTGCAGACAAAGACGCCGCCACAAAAGCAGTTGTGGAGTGGATGACAAAAAAAGCCGGCAGCAAAACAAAGTTTTATTTCAAAGATTTTGCCAAGGTTTTTCCCGATGACAAACCAAGAGATATTAAAAAAGTAATCAATAAAATGGTTGAAGCTGAAGTGCTTGAATACTGGTCTTCAGGAAGTACAACCATGTACGGACTCAAAGGTGCCGGGATCCAACATTCGTCCGAAGGCGAAGAATAAGAATACATTAAACCTATCCATGCAAACGGTTGTTAAAAAAGTCCCTGGAATCGTAATTGCAGGTCTCAGGGGCGGCTCAGGCAAGACAATTATATCCCTGGGGATAACAGCGGCATGGAAAAACTCAGGAATTCGGGTCTCTGCCTTTAAGAAGGGACCTGATTATATTGACGCCGGCTGGCTTTCAAAGGCAGCCGGTCGTCCCTGTTATAATCTGGATACCTTTCTGTGTTATCCTGAAGTTGTTCAAAATTCCTATTATCTACATTCCAACGATTCGGATATTGCCGTGGTGGAAGGCAACCGCGGCCTTTTTGACGGTATTGATATAAACGGATCCACCTCCACATCGGAACTGGCAAAATTATTGGACCTGCCGGTACTGCTGGTGCTGGACTGTACCAAAAGTACCCGCACCATGGCGGCTCTCCTCATGGGCTGTGTTCAGTTTGATCCGGATGTCCGTATCTGCGGGGTGGTGCTCAACCAGGTGGCCGGCAAACGCCATGAGGACAAAGTCCGGGCCAGTATTGATCGGTTTTGCAATGTCCCGGTATTTGGGGCCATACCCAAACTTGCGGCCAAGGATTTCCCGGAGCGTCATATGGGGCTTGTGACCTCTGAAGAGCACAGCTTTTCGGAAAAGGCAATTGAAGCCGCCATGACCGTTGCCGAAAAAAATATCAACCTGGAGCTTTTATATAAAACCATCGCCTCCCAGGAACCCAAGTCCCTTTCATTTGATGTGGATCTGCCGGTCGCCAGACAGGATGATCCGGTCACCATCGGTGTGATACGGGACTCTGCCTTTCAGTTTTACTATCCCGACAACCTGGAAGCCTTAAAAAACCTCGGGGCTGAAATTCTGTTTTTAAGCCCCCTGAAAGAAGAACGCATCCCGGATGTACATGCCATCTACATGGGCGGCGGATTTCCTGAAACCCATGCCCCCCAACTCGCCCAAAATCAAGCCTTCCGGGACAATCTTAAGGTGTTGTCCAGAAAAGGCCTGCCCATTTATGCCGAATGCGGGGGATTGATCTATCTGGGAGACAGCATCCGGCTTTCCAACATCGAATATCCCATGACCGGTATTCTGCCCATCCGGTTCGGTTTGTCCGAAAAACCACAAGGTCATGGCTATACCCGGGTTCAAGTAGCCAATGACAACCCTTTTTATAAAAAAGGGGAGGTCTTAAAGGGGCATGAATTTCGGTATTCCAAGGTACTTTCCATTGATTACCAGGACCACGAAATGGCCTTTCGCATGGAAAGGGGCAAGGGGATTCTTGAAAAGAAGGATGGATTTTTCAAAAACAACACCTTTGGCACCTATACCCACATTCACGCACTGGGGTCCGTCTCCTGGGCGCCATCACTGGTCAATAAGGCCCGGGCGTATAAAGCGGCATTAATGGATCATGAATCCCTTTGAGTTTAAATTCACTTCAAATCCGGTTGTGCATTTTGGCGCTGGTAAATTTAAGGTGCTTCCCCGGCTGATCAATGGCTTTGGAAGCAACCTGCTCCTGGTAACCGGGGCTGACGCGTTTAAAAAAAGTAAGCACTACAGATGGTTTTTGACGGCCATTAAAAACAGCGCGACCTCTTTTCATTC
>JAHIVS010000673.1 GCA_018816605.1 Pseudomonadota bacterium | reverse complement strand
GTAAAATTTTTCCGGAACGTGTTTTGGGAAGCCGTTTGACAACGGTGGCGGTTTTAAAGGCAGCCACCGGTCCTATAAGATCCCGAACCCGCTGGATCACCTCTTTAACCACATCGGCATGATCTCTTTCCACACCTGCGTTGAGAACCAGCATCCCCAGTGGAACCTGGCCTTTGAGTTCATCTTCCACCCCCATGACCGCACATTCCGCCACATCCGGGTGACCGGCGATGGCCTCTTCCATGGCACCGGTGGACAGCCTGTGGCCAGCCACATTGATAATGTCATCGGTTCTTGCCATGACAAAAACATAGCCGTCTTCATCAATATATCCGGCATCAGAAGTTTCATAATATCCTGGAAATGCTGACAGATAGGCAGATTTATACCGTTCATCATTTTTCCACAGGGTGGGCAGGGTGCCGGGTGGCAGGGGAAGCTTTGCCACAATGGCACCGATATCTCCCTTGGCAACCGGGTTGCCATCCCCGTCTAAAACCGCCATGTCCCAGCCGGGAGCGGCTTTGGTGGGGGAGCCGGGTTTTACCTCAAACTGATGGAGCCCCACGCAGTTGGCCGCAATGGCCCAACCGGTTTCCGTCTGCCACCAATGGTCGATTACCGGGATCTTAAGGCTGTCTACCGCCCAGGACAGGGTATCTGGATCGGTTCTTTCCCCGGCCAGGAACAGATATTTGAATCCGGAAAGGTCAAAATTGGCCATGAGCTTGGCCTTTGGATCTTCCCGTTTAATGGCCCTGAAGGCCGTGGGGGCCGTAAACATGGTTTTTACCTTGTGCTCGGCAATGATTCTCCAGAAAACCGACGCATCCGGTGTGCCCACGGGTTTTCCTTCAAAGATGATGGTGGTGCACCCCTTTAGAAGAGGCGCGTAGACAATATAGGAATGGCCCACCACCCAGCCGATGTCGGAAGCGGCCCAATAGACATCCCCCTGGTTCACCCCGTAGATGGCGCTCATACTCCATTTCAATGCCACCATATGGCCGCCGTTGTCCCGGACAATTCCCTTTGGTTCGCCTGTCGTGCCGGAAGTATAGAGGATATATAGGGGATCGGTGGCCGCAACCGGCACACAATCGTGGGGAGTTGCCTTTCCCATGACATCTGCCCAGTCAAAATCCCGGCCGTCTATCATGGTGGCCGTTGCCTGGGGCCGCTGGAGAATGATGCAGCTTTGTGGTTTTTCACGGGAAATGTTAATGGCTTCGTCCAGCAGGGGTTTATATTCAATCACCCGTTTCACCTCGATACCGCAGGAGGCCGACACAATCACCTTGGGTTTGGCATCATTGATCCTTGTTGCCAGTTCATTGGGGGCAAATCCGCCGAAAACCACGGAATGGACCGCACCGATTCTGGCGCATGCCAGCATGGCAAATGCGGCTTCCGGTATCATGGGCATGTAGATCAGCACCCGGTCTCCTTTTACCACCCCTTTGGCGGCCAGAGCGCCTGCAAACAAGGAGACCTGTTCTTTGAGATCGTTATAGGTGTATTTTTTGATGGTATCGGTGACCGGACTGTCATAGATAATGGCCGTCTGTTCCCCCAGGCCGTTCTCCACATGAAGATCCACCGCATTGTAACAGGTGTTGGTCGTAGCGCCTGCAAACCATCGGTAAAAGGGCTTGTTGGAATCATCTAAGACCTTGTCCCAGCGTTTGTACCAGAAACAATCTTCTGCAATGGGACCCCAGAAGCCTTCCGGGTCCTTGATGGATTGTTCATGGGCTTGGTCATACAAATTGGACATACATCTCTCCTAAAATTAGCGCAGCGTCAATTATTTGTCTTGAACCATCACTCTGATTTCTTCCACAATTTCCGGATTGGCAAGGGTCATGACATTGCCCACATCGCCTCTATTGGAAATAGCACCCAATACCCTTCTCATGATCTTGCCGGAACGTGTTTTCGGCATATCCGGCACCAGCCATACCTTTCTGGGTTTGGCAATCTTTCCGATCTGGTCACAGATGGCGTCAGATATTTTTCTTGCCAATGCTTCGGTGGGTTCGACCCCTGTTTTAAGGGCAACATACAGATCTGGTTCCTTACCCTTGATTTCGTGGGCAACCGGCACAACAGCGGCCTCGGCCACTTCAATCACGGTTAGCGCTGCGGACTCGATCTCTTTGGTGCCAAGCCTGTGACCGGATACATTGATGACATCATCTATTCTGCCCAGGATTCTAAAATAGCCATCTTCCCCCATGGTGGCGGCATCCCCTGCCAGGTAAGGCCAGTCTCGCCAGTCTTTGCTTTTGGGGTCCCTGCAGATATCTGCAAAATAAGTTTTCACAAATCGTTCGCGATCTCCCCAGATGGTCTGGAACATGCCGGGCCATGGATTCTGGATGCAGATATTGCCGGCAATACCGACTTCTTTGATCTCTATGCCGTCGGCATCC
>JAHIVS010000672.1 GCA_018816605.1 Pseudomonadota bacterium | reverse complement strand
TGCGCGCGATCTGTGTGGAAGAGATCGACCTGGGCCTTCCCTTTGAGTTGGCTGCTGCAAGGTTTGCCACCCATCCCGGAACGGTTCTTCTTCTGTCGGGGTCAGGTCCGACATCGGGGTCCGGCATTGGGGGGGCCGAATGTTCCAGGTTCAATATTCTGGCAGTGGATCCCTGGCTTGAATTAAAAGGCAGCGGCCCAACCCTTTGCCTGGGGATTGGCGATACCTCTGAGAAGGTCGCCGGGGATCCTTTCTCCTTTCTCGGTCAGCTGATGGATCACATGGAACTTGAAGGGTCCATGGAAAAGGATCTGCCGGGAAAAGACCTGCCGATTCGAGCAGGTCTTTTCGGCTATCTTGCCTATGACCTGAAGGATTGCATTGAAATTTTGCCCCGGACCTGTATGGAGACCCATCTGCCGGATATCTGTCTGTATGCGCCTTCTCTGATTCTGGTTCAGGATCTGTTATCCAATAAAACCTTTATGTGCATCCCGGTATTGTCAACCTGTGATTCTGCCAGGGAGGACTATGTTTTTTCCAGAAAAGAAGCCTTTTTAAAACAATTGGGCAAGCCATGGGAAAAGCAGGCTTTTTCAATTGACGGCAGAGGGTTTAAATCCAGCTTTACAAAGCAAGAATATATCCGGGCGGTTGAAAGAATCATTCAATACCTTAAGTCCGGAGACATCTATCAGGCGAACCTTTCCCAGCGATTTGAAACCCGGTTTTCAGGGGATGCCTATGCCTTGTTCCTGGAACTATTTCACCGGAATCCCGCCTCATTTTTCAGTTTCATCCATGCCGGAAACCACAGGATTATTTCCACCTCGCCGGAGCGGTTTATCAAGCTGGATGGCCGAAAGGTGGAAACACGTCCCATCAAAGGGACCATAGCCCGGGGCAAAACCGTGGATCAGGACCGGAAGAATGGTCAGCAGCTTGTCGAAAGTATCAAGGATGATGCCGAGCTGACCATGATCGTGGATCTCATGCGCAACGATCTGTCCCGGGTCACCGAACACGGGTCTGTGGAGGTGGCCGAGCATAAACGCCTGGAACCCTATGCGAATGTTTTTCATCTGGTTTCCATTGTGAGAGGTGAACTTGAAAAGGAAAAAACAGCCGTGGACCTGCTGCGGGCAACCTTTCCCGGAGGGTCCATCACCGGATGTCCCAAAATCAGGTCCATGGAGATTATTGATGAACTGGAACCCATAAAGCGCCATGTGTATACCGGGTCCATCGGGTATATCAGTTTCCATGGAACCATGGACCTTTCCATTGCCATTCGAACGGCCACCCTTGTGGAGGACGCCCTTTTTTTTTCTGTGGGAGGCGGAATCGTATATGATTCAGATCCTGAGCGCGAGTTCCAGGAAACCCTTGATAAAGGGAAAACCCTCATGGAAACGCTGTCAGAGGTCTCCTGCAAAAAAAAGATTCCCCATTTACAGGCCTGGGTTGACGGAAAGATCGTGGACCAGGACCAGGCCATGGTATCGGCACAAAGTTTCGGGTTTCAATACGGTGCAGGCCTTTTTGAAACCATCCGGGTGGAAAAGGGACGGCCCATTCGCCTGGCCGAGCATTTGCAGCGGCTGAACAGGTCATGGACCTTGCTTTTTAACCGCTTGCCGCCGGATATCACCTGGGAACATGTTATTGATCTGGTAATACGGGAGAATGGTTTTCAGGATCGGACCTGTGCCCTGAAGCTTATGGTATCCCGGGACGAACAGGCAAACGGGAAGCAAACTTTTCTGGCGGCCCTCATAAGGCCCTATGTGCACCGCCTGGAACTCATCGGTAAAGCCGGTCTGGACCTGGTTACGTTTCCCAACCCCCGGCTTACCTTTCTTGCCGATCACAAAACCCAGAATTATCTGTATTATGAGCGGGCTGGGCAATATGCAAGGTCCCATAAAGGTGATGAAGCCCTGATCCTGAACCCGGATTTGAGTGTCTCGGAAACAAATACCTGCAATCTTTTTGTCATCAAGGGCAAAGAGCTAATCCTGCCGGCCTCCGGGCACGTATTGCCCGGGGTTGCCCTTAATGCGGCCGTCAGGGCATTTGCCCATGGGGGGGGTGTTATCACCCGGAAAAAGATGTCGGTTGCGCAACTTGTTGCCTGTCCCAATGTGCTGGTGATAAATTCATTAATGGGCCCCGTAAGGGTGCTGCACATCGATGGGCAGAAAATACTTCATGACCAAGGTGTTTGCGGGGAAATCAACCGGCTTTTGTCCATGGCTTAAGATATCGGCCTTGTATTTATGGGCAATTAAAGGTAATCTTAAGGGGAAATGTGTAATACAATCTAAGAACTAAACGGGTAAGGCATTATGAAAAAATTAAGTATTATCCTGATTGTTTTTTTGACCATTGTCCTGAATGTTATGCCCTGTGGGGCTGTTTCCAAGGCCGTGCCGGTGGACCCAGTCTTTGAGTTTTCCTCCCTGCCGGAAGGTGAAAACATTGTCCATGAATTTGTTGTCCGCAATGCAGGGGACACGCCGTTGAATATTACAGATGTGCTGCCTCCCTGAGGGTGTGACTCCCATTCCTTTGACAGACGAATTCCTCCGGGAGAGGAAGGCAAAATAAAGATTGGCATTAAAACCAGCGGATATGGCGGAAAAACTCTGACAAAAAAGATTCATGTCAAGACCGATGACCCAGGCAACAAACAATTTGAGCTGGTGGTGACAGGACGCGTTGAAAATGTGGTGGATATCACCCCCAAGACCGTCAGTTTGACCGGGACTCCGGGTCAGGTTCTTGAATCAGTTGTTTTCATCACTCCTGCGGAAAAATACCGGTTTTCGATTCTGGGGCTGGAGCAGAAATTTAACACCCAGATCAAGGCCACCCTTGTGAAGCCGGCCAATGGAGAGACGTCCTGGCAGGTAAAAATTACCAGCACCTCCCCCAAGGCGGATGATCTGTACGATATCATCACCCTTAAGACAGATAGCAAATACAAACCAACCCTTACCATAAGGGTTTATGCCATCTATCTTGGGGAAGAAAAAATAAAATCCTAGGCTTTTTATCCCGATAGGCGGCATGAAATAATGGATATCTCAAAAATTAAAGCAGTGGTGTTTGACTGTGACGGTGTGCTGTTTGATACCGCCCTTGCCAATCGGAAATTCTATGACGAAGTTCTGGCGGGTTTTGGCAAGCCCGAATTGACCGATGTTCAATTTGTCAATGTTCACATGATGACGGTTACCATGGCCATCAAATACCTGTTTCCCGGGCAGGCGGATCACAAAGCGGTTTTTTCCAGCTTAAAACAGATCGGATATGCCAAGTTCATTCCCTACATGCGAATGGAAGCCGGTCTGATCCGCCTGCTGACAATTTTGAAACAAAAGGGTTTCATACGGGCAATTGCCACCAATCGTACCAATACAATGGAACAGGTTCTCAAGGACTATGGGCTTGAGTCCTATTTCGAGATGGTGGTTACGGCAGCTGATGTGAAAAATCCCAAACCCGACCCAGAGCAATTGCTTAAAATCATGGAAACCTTTCATCTGGATCCCCGGGAGGTGATTTTCATCGGGGATTCGGAATATGACATGCGTGCAGCGCGCAGGGCAGGGACCTGGTTCATCGCATTTAAGCAGGAAAAGCTTGAGGCGGATGTCTTTGTGGATGCCATGGAAGATATCCTTGGGGTTTTACAGATAAATGAATAAAATTCTTGACAAAAATGCGAATCACCATTAAATCTTAAAAGATTTTTTAATTTGGAATTTTGGTCAAATGTTGGGTAAACATTTGTCATTTTAGAGGACGTTAATATATTAAAGGAGATAGATTTATATGTCTAGATTAGTTGCACCCCATGGTGGAAAAGGACTTGTATGCTGTAAACTCGAAGGCGCTGCACTGGAAGCGGAACGTAAAAAAGCAGCTGGCTTGAAAAAAATCGAGATTTCTTCCCAGGTAAAGGGCGACCTGATTATGCTGGGAATCGGTGGTTTTTCTCCCCTGAACGGCTTTATGACAAAAGCGGACTGGAAAGGCGTTTGTGCGGACTTCCTGCTGGCTGATGGTACTTTCTGGCCTGTACCCGTAATGCTGGATGCTGCAAAAGACGATGCTGCCGCCATCAAAATTGGTGATGAAATTGCCCTTGAAAGAAAAGGCGAAATCTATGCCACCATGAAAATCGAAGAAAAATTTGAAATGTCCGAAGATGAGAAAAAATGGGAATGCGAAAAAGTATACAAGGGTCAGGGCGAAGAGTCTGCTGACGATGTATTCTGGAAGATTGCCATGAAAGATCATCCCGGCGTTCAGATGGTTATGGCCAGAAAAGAATTCTGCCTTGCAGGACCTGTAAAAGTGCTTTCCGAAGGGGAATTCCCTGAAAAATTCAAGGGCGTATACCTGACACCAAAAGAAACCCGCGCTATCTTCGACGAAAGGGGCTGGGCCAATGTTGCGTCCATGCAGCTGAGAAACCCCATGCACAGATCCCATGAACACCTTTGCAAGATTGCCCTGGATGTGTGTGACGGTGTGTTGATCCATTCTCTCATCGGTAACCTCAAAGCAGGTGATATCCCTGCAGATGTTCGTATTGAATGCATCGATACTCTGATCAAAGGCTTCTTTGTTCCCCAGCATGTTGTGAACGGCGGATATCCCCTTGACATGAGATATGCCGGTCCCAGGGAAGCACTTCTCCATGCAACCTTCCGCCAGAACTACGGCGTAAACAGAATGATCATCGGTCGTGACCATGCCGGTGTTGGTGATTTCTACACATTGTTTGAAGCACAGGAAATTTTTGATAAAATCCCTGCACCCGCAGAACCAGGGAAAGCCCTTGTCTGTGAGCCTCTGAAAATTGACTGGACTTTCTACTGCAAGAAATGTGACGGCATGGCTTCCATGAGAACCTGCCCCCATGGAAAAGACGACAGG
>JAHIVS010000671.1 GCA_018816605.1 Pseudomonadota bacterium | reverse complement strand
TAGAAAGGTCAGAAAGGACGAGACCCTCAACTCCATGAAAGCCATCTGGGCCAAGGCCAAGGAGGATGTTACCCCTGAAGAGCATGAAGAATTTTATAAGCACATCAGCCATAACTGGGACAAACCCATGGAGATCATCCACAAGCGATTTGAAGGGGTGACCGAGTATGATGTGCTCATGTACCTGCCAGCCAAAGCGCCCATGGACATGTTCCGGCCGGAAAGAAAAAACGGGATGCAGTTGTATTGCAAACGGGTTTTTATCATGGACGACTGCAAGGAACTGCTGCCCGAATACCTGGGCTTTATTCAGGGGGTGGTGGATGCACCGGATCTTAACCTTAACGTGAGCCGTGAAATCCTCCAGGAAGACCGGCTGGTGAGAAATATCAGAAAGAACCTGGTAAAACAGATTTTTTCTTTGCTGGAAGGCATGGACAAGGAACGCTACGAAGAGTTTTATGGAGAATTCGGTCAGTCCCTGAAAGCCGGTATCCCAACCGATTATGAAAACAAGGAACGTCTGGCAGCCCTGCTCCGGTACAAGACCACCAAATCCGGGGACAAATCCGTGAGCCTGGACGAATACATTGCCAACATGAAGGAAGACCAGAAAGAAATTTATTTTCTCACCGGTGAAAGCCTGACCTCGCTGATGAATTCACCCTTGCTCGAATCCTTGAAAGCCAAGGATTACGAAGTGGTTCTCATGGTGGACCCCATTGACGAGTGGGTGGCCCAGTCTTTGCCCGAATACAAGACAAAGAAATTAAAAAGTGCGGAAAAAGGTGACCTGGATCTGGACAACAAGGTGGATGATGAAAAGAAGAATGAATACTCAGCGCTTCTATCCTTTCTCAAGGGAAAGCTTGAGTCCAGAGTAAAGGATGTGGTGGTTTCCAACCGCCTCAAGGATTCTGTTTCCTGTTTGTCCGGGGATGACTGGGGCATGAGCGCTTACATGGAAAAAATCCTGAAAGCCTCTGGCCAGAAAACACCGGACCAGAAACGGGTGATGGAGGTCAATGTCAACCATAAGGTGTTGGAAAAGATCAAAACCCTTTTTGAGACCGACACCACCAATCCCGTTCTCACGGACTACTCGGATCTGCTCTATGATATTGCCGTGATCTCTGAAGGCGGAAAATTGGACAACCCTGCTCGGTTCTCAGCCCTTTTGGGAGACCTCATGGCCAAGGCCATATGATCGTTTTTCTTGAAACCCTCGGGTGCTCCCGGAACCAGGTGGACAGCGAAATCATGCTGGGAAAGCTGGTTGCTGCGGGGCACACGAGAACCGATGATCCGGCCGAAGCCCAAGTGATCATTGTCAACACCTGTGGTTTTATCTCCACGGCCTCGGACGAGGCCGTGGAGGTGATCCTGGAGATGGCAGAATTTAAAAAAACCGGGGCCTGCCAGAAGCTTATTGCCACGGGCTGCCTGGCCCAGCGGTACAAGGATGATGAAGGGCTTCTGGCCAGCCTGCCGGAAGTAGATGCCTTTTTGGGTACAGCTGCCTGTGAACAGATTGTGGATGTGGTGGAAGGTATACAGACGACGCCGTTGACCCTTTTTCCCGACCCGAACCTGCGGGGGTTTCAGGATCTGACCATTGACCGGGAGCTGATCTCAACGGGGTTTGCCTATATAAAGGTTTCTGAAGGATGCAACCGCCACTGCACCTATTGTATCATCCCGCAACTTCGGGGGAAACAGCGCTCCCGTCCGGTGGATGATATCTGTACAGAAGCCATATCCCTTGTGGCAAAGGGGATAAAAGAGATCATTCTGACGGCGGAAAATACCACCGACTACGGACAGGATCTTGTTGCCGATACCGGCCAGGGCCTAGGATCTGACCCGATTGTCCCGATTGATTTCGGGCAGATCGGGCTTGATACGGTTCTTTCCTCTCTTTCCAAGATCCTTGCAAAACAAGATGAAACAGCTTGGATCCGCTTTTTATACACCCATCCCAAAACCCTGGGACCCGAAATCATCCGAGCGGTTCACGCCCATGAAAACCTTTGCTCCTATTATGACGTGCCCATCCAGCATGCCGATTCCTCCATGCTCAAACGAATGGGGCGGCCGTATACCAGACAAGATCTTCTGGACCTGTTTGCGCTGATCCGCAAATTGGATCCCGGGGCCAGTCTTCGCACCACCTTGATTGTGGGGTTTCCCGGCGAAACCCAGGAAGAATTTGAATCTTTGAAGGCGTTTATTGAAACGGTCAAATTTGATCATCTGGGGGTGTTTACCTATTCGGATTCCGATGACCTTAAATCCCATGGATTCAAAGACCATGTGCCCGAAGAGATTGCCGAACAGCGCCATGACATTCTCATGGCGGCCCAGGCCAGGATTTCAGAACAACTTAATTCACGGCATGTGGGAAAAATTTATCCGGTGCTGGTGGAGGAAAATCCGGAAGAAGGCGTTTATATCGGTCGAACCCAATTCCAGGCACCCGAGGTGGATGGAATGACATTTATTTATTCCCCAGGGCTTGAAATCGGGACCATAATTCCTGTAAGAATAACCGATGCATATGAATATGATATTGCCGGAGAAATGGCATGAGCTCTGATATCAAGGCCAAAATTATCCAACAGGTGGCACCGGATCTTGTTCGGGTGGAAAAGGCTTTGGAAGAAAATCTTTCCCCCAATTTGGAGCTGGTGCGAAAGATTGCCTCCCATCTGCTGTTCAGCGGCGGCAAACGGCTGCGGCCCCTTCTCATGATCCATTCGGCCAGAATCTGCGGGTATACCAGTGGGTTTGAAATTTTATTTTCCATTATTTTTGAATACCTCCATGCCGCCACCCTGCTCCATGATGATGTGGTGGATGAGGCGGAGATGCGCCGGGGAAAATGTGCCGCCCATACCCGCTGGTCTGCCCCCCAGGTGGTGCTCACCGGGGACTTTCTTTTGGCCCGGGCCCTGGCCATTGCCGCGCAAACCTGCGAACCCCGGGTGATATCCGTGATTGCCAACATCACCCAGGCCATGTCCCAGGGGGAGATCGACCAATTGGAGAAAAAAGGCCAACGGGACCTGTCCGAGGCTCAATACCTTAAAATTATTGAACAAAAAACCGCTGTCCTGATCCAGGGGGCCTGTCAGAGCGGGGCCATTATTTCCAAAGCCTCCTCGGAAAAAGAAGATGCCCTGGCATCCTATGGATACCATTTGGGAATGGCATTTCAGATGGCCGACGACCTGCTGGACTATACGGCCACGGCTGAAGAACTGGGGAAAAATCCCGGTGCAGACATGCGGGAGGGAAAATTGACCCTGCCCTTGATCAGAAGCCTTGTCAATGCGAGTGAGCGAGAAAGGGCGTGGATTTACCAGGTGATGGAAGATACGAATTTTAACCAGGATCGGTTTGAAGCGTTGAAAGAAAAATTGATTGCCCTTGGGGGGATTGACTATACACAGGCCCGGGCAATAGATCATGTGGCCAGGGCCAAGGCGTGTCTTGGAACGTTTGAGGCGTCTGATTCAAGCGCCCTCCTTGCGCTAATTGCAGATTATTCAATTGAAAGAAAGGTGTGATCATGGGAATTAAAAAACATGCCGCTTGGGTGCTTGCCATCCTTTGGGCCGTGTTGCTGACGATGGACCCGGCGCTTGCTGTTGAGTCGGAAAAGGTATTGATCGGTGTGACCGGAGGCCAAGCAAAAATAAGTGGTGAGAAACTTTCCGCAGCCCAGCAAGCCGCGGAGAAAGAAGCCCTGAACGTGGCTGTCCAGAATGCGTTTGCATCCCTGGTTTCCCGCCAGGTGTTTGGGGCCAATCTTGAATTTTTGTATGGACGCATTTTGCCTAGGGCGTCTGATTATGTGATTACCTACCGGGTGATGGGGGGGGTGCAGCACAAGGGATACTATCTGGTGGGGGTTGAATCCAAGATCAACCTGGAGCTGCTTGAAAAACACCTGACCGATGCCAGAATACTCAATGCCGCCACGGATAAGCCGGTCATCCTTTTTCTCATTGCCGAGCAGACACCCGACGATCTGCTCCCCAGGTATTGGTGGGGAAATAATCCAGAACCCTATACCTCCCTTTCGGAAACCATTATTTTAGAACAGATGGTC
>JAHIVS010000670.1 GCA_018816605.1 Pseudomonadota bacterium | reverse complement strand
GATAGAGGTCAACGCTTGCATTGGCGCTCGGGGCGCCCAGATCCAGATTTGAACTCTGGTAAAGGGACGTCATGCCCCTTGATTCAACCCATTTTAAAACGACCTCCTGCTGGCCCGGGGTGATGGGAAGTGCCACATGCAACCCGTCCTGACGGACGGGGACAACCCTGCCCATGATCATCACTTCCTGCAAGCTTGCAGTGGCCGGAAGGGTGAGGGTATGGTGCCCTCCCTGGCTGCTTTTGATGGAAAGGGCCATTTGTGCGGCCGTTGTTTTCCGGCCCGGCCGCAACTCAAGAAGGCTTTTTTCAATGGTCAGGGTCTGTCCCTCAATTCCGCCAGGCCGGGTAATGTTAAGGGTGACAGCCTCACCCGGCCAGGGATGCCATGTGGGATACCAGAGGGTTCCGCTTTTATGTGCGATGACGGGAATGCCTTCATACGTCAGATGAAATATCGGACTGACATCCAGTTTCCAGATTTCAGTCCAGGTGGTGGTTGGTGCATGGGTCAGCCGAATCTGATCCGCAGGTTCTAAAAAAGACTCCCAGCCAAGGTCTGTCTGATCGGAACCCAGGTTGATTTTGGCAACCCCCTTTGTAACCTGAATCCCTTGTGTTGTAATTGATTCCCCGGGTATCAGCGGAATGTCCAGCACGATCCCTGACCCGGTCGGGCCCAGGCGGTGAATTTTTGTTTGAATTTTCCAGACAAGGCCTAGGCGTATCCGCCGTTCAACCGACACAAAGGGCGGAAGTATCCCGGTTTCCAAAACCTGGTGAAGGGCGTTGTCAGGCTCTCCAACGCGCTTGAATTGTAATTGGCCGTCAATCTTTCCATCGGGATGCCCCCCTTCCACGGACCACCCAACAGCTTTGATGCTTACCCTATGGGGCTTTAAGGGGAAATAAAGCTGCAGATACGTTTGTCTTGGAATGGGGCCGCCCAGGGTCAGGATGTGCTTGCCTTCGGGAACCTGTGCCCATAAATTGCTGTCCTTTCGCAAAAGGCCCGGGCAAGGGATGCCGTCGATCATCACCTGGTCCGGCAACCAGTGTTTTACATGGCTTGGAATCGGAATGGCCGTGGGAATCTTTGCATCTATATTTGCCTGGATTGAGAGCCGGTCCTGGTCAATGGTTATGTAAGCATCTGAAATATCTGCACACCTGGGAAAACAGGTGTCGGTCTCGAGCAATCTTTCCTGGAGGGTATCCAGCATTTCCCGGGAAGGAATTTCACTGCTTTGTGCCGACAGGGGGCTCATTAAAAACATCATACAAATTGCAAATATTTTCAGCGATTTTAACCCTGTAAAGCGTATTTTGTCCCCGGGTCTGTACCGGACACCCACCATGCCCAGGGCCAGAATAAAGATCAGAAAAACCCGCACAAAGGCCAGAACCAGGTTGATTTTGGGACCGACAAGGAAAAAGGACAGGGTCTGATCCCGGGTCACCGGCCCTGACCACCCGAAATCAATGGTCTCAAAAGGGAGCCACTGGGGCATTCCGGGGCCTGTCTGGACGCGTGATTTGGGGTCCTGCTCCATGACCTGTGATCCATAATAGGATGCAGCTGCACCTGAAATTTGGGCCATGGGGCCTGGGGTCTCATTCTTTTCCAGAGCCTTGCCAAGTTTCACCACAGACGGGGAGGCCATTTGCTCCCGGGCCAATTCCCGGACGTCGTCTGCTTCCAGGGCCAGGGGAGAATGCCTGGAAGCCCCATATTCGGCCATTGAGGTCCACGGAGCCGCAAGCTGTGGATACATGCCGATACGCAACGCCTGGATGGCGTATGGGATCACAATGGACACAAGGCAGAAAATAACAATGCCCTGATAAATCTTAACCGCTTTTTTAAATTTTCCATCGGGCAGATAGAAGAGCAAGGCAAACCCGATCAGTAACGCCAGCCAGATATACCGGGGCGCCAAGGGTTCATGATAGATCAATACCAGGGTTAAAAAACCAACGCCGGCCAGGGGTTTTGAAAAAAGTTTTCCAAGGGAAATGGTAAAAATAAGGACAATGAAAAAATCCAGCAGGGTCCATTGTTTGATCCAGGTGCGGGATATCGTGTCCATCCCGGCTGCATTCAGCAGTTTCCAGCCCGGCGGCAGGTGCAGATGCCCTTGTACCTGTTGAAAATCATGGTCCCATCCTATGGCCGGAAGAACAGAGATCCTTCCCTGGTAGATACTGTGGGCCACAAGATTTAAAACCCCGTTTCGCAGTTCAACGCCGGCCCTGTCCGTTCCTTTCTGCCGGGTAATCAATTGCTCGGTTCCATCCACACTCACCCTGCCAAGGGCAAGGACCGGGTCTATTTCCAATCTCCAATTGCTGTTCTTATTGCCCGTGATGGCGTCCTGGAGCGTATACCCGGATCCGTCAAACCGGAGCCAGATATTTCGGTCCAATGCCAGCAGGTCCGGTGCCGGATGGGGGTCCCCCCGCTTTATTTGATTCAACTGCATGGACTCACCGGCCACAAGTTTGTAGGCAGGATAGGCCTGCCAGTCCCGGGGCATGGCGGTTCCAAGGGGGTCAACGGGCGGAACCCCTTCTATTTCAACCAGCCTCAAGTGTGGATTTGCATTAAATGACCAGATTTCCTCCCCGGGCCATGCACCCGCACCGGGCGGATCAAACACAAGTTCATTTACTACGCCTGTGTGCCGCAGGTTCAGACGGATATGATATTGCCCGGGCCGCACCTGCATGCGCATTCGGCCGTCCTGTTCCAGTCTTGCAGGCAAGGGGCTGTCCAATGACAGGGGCATAAACTTTTCCGGAGCGTATAGCGGCCCCAACATGATTTCCCGGGCAGAACCCGAGACATCAAGGGTGAAATAGAGCAGAACCTCACAGGGAATTGAATCGGTTATCAGCCTGAAACTTTCTATTTTCAAACGGTTCTCAAGCACCTCCCGGGTCTGGGTTGCTTTTAGCCAGAGCCGGCCTGCGGCATCCATGTTGGGGAATAAAACCCTTTGGCCATTGACGACCAGGGACACAAGGCCGGATTCAGGTGAAATGTCCAGATTTTCGGGAAGGGCCGGCCAGGTAAAACGACCGGTAACTTCATGGGTTCCGGGTTGAAGCAAAACTTGGGGCCGATGGTTCTTCTGAATAACGATCCCGAGTTCTTTGTCGACTCGAACATCCTGGGGCCACTGGGTATCGTTCCCCGGCAAAGAAATCCAGCTTTCGCTGTTCACCAGCCAGGACTGGGTGAAGTTGCCGCCCGTATCCGTTAACATCAGTTCAAGTTTTGATGGCCAGGCACACAGATAATGGTCTGCAGCGTTATAGTGCGGGGTACATTCCAATTGTTGTTTTTTATCGTACAGCACCCAGTCAACCCAGGGTGCAAGCAGTTCGGGAATCTGCAAGTCCTTGTTTGCCTGGCAGGGGGGTATAAGGACGAGAAGGAAACAAAGGCACCATAACCAGGCAATACCAAAAAAAATGTTTGTTTTTTTTACCATGGGTTGCTCCTTTCACAACTGCCTTCCGGTTGAATCCATGAAAATCATGGTAAAGGCAAATTAACCGAAATCCAGATTCAATGCAATACGGCAATTTGAAATCTTTGCCGGAGCCGAACACCTGTGGAGAGGAAAAAACCGTCCCTACCCTCCTTGTAACTTTTTTGTAACCCTTTGTGTGCTATGGAAATTGTCATTGAAAAAAACGGTTTGCAACCGGTCCTTGTTCGCCATATATGGTTGGGTCAGGCACCTTCTTAAGGAAGAGGACTTCTTGCAAAGCCGAACAGGCAAACCACAACCTTTTTAATTGTCAAGGAGGCAGTATTTAGATGAAACTCAACAGAAGGGATTTTATCAAAATTTCAGGGGCAACGGCTGCCGGAGTTGCCGTTTCCGGTCTTGGATTTGACCTAAAACCCGTCAAATCCCACGCCCAGATGCTCAAAACCCAGTATGCCAAGGAGACGACCACCATCTGCTGTTATTGTGCGGTGGGATGCGGCGCCATTGTTCATACCAGCAAGCGCGGGGATGGACGGGTCATCAATATCGAGGGCGACCCGGATCATGTGATCAACCAGGGGGCGCTGTGCCCCAAGGGCGCATCCATCAAACAGCTGGTTGAAAATGAGAAACGCCTCACCGAACCCATGTACCGGGCTCCCTATTCAGACAAATGGGAAACCGTGTCCTGGGACTGGGCCTTGAAAACCATTGCCAAACGTACCAAGGAAACCCGTGACAAAGGGTTTACCGAAAAAAACGACAAGGGGCAGACCGTTAACCGGGTCACCAATATCGCCTCCATTGGATCGGCGGCCATGGACAATGAGGAATGCTGGATCTACCAGACCCTGATGCGGTCTCTGGGGTTGGTCTACATAGAACACCAGGCCAGGATCTGACATAGCGCAACTGTAGCGGCTCTGGCAGAGTCGTTTGGACGCGGTGCAATGACCAATCACTGGATTGATATTAAAAACAGCGATTGTATTCTTATCATG
>JAHIVS010000669.1 GCA_018816605.1 Pseudomonadota bacterium | reverse complement strand
GTCCGGGTTTTCCAGACAATAGATCCCGGTAAAATTTCCCAGGGTCAAAACCCTTGCCGTTTCTTCCTTGCCCTGGCGGTCGATGATGGAAGCCCGGGTGATCTTAACGGCTCCCGAGGCCATTATCTCCCGGAAAAAGCTATCTGTCATTTTTTCAATATCTTCCATGGACCATGGTTTTTCCTGGCTGATCAAGGGGGACAGAAAGTCCTGCCCCTCCGTTGTAAGGGCACTTTGAAGGCTTTGTGTCAACAGGCTTTCAAGGTCCTTGGCCCCTATTTTGATAAACCCTGAAAGCTCCCGGCTCTCGGCATTGGATTCGGCCAGATCTGCCTTGAGTTGGTCCTGGATTTTTTTTTGTTCCAGGATCTTTTGTTCATAGGCCTTGTTTGCCTGTTCCAGAAGTTTGTTTTTCTCCTGAAGAGTTGTAATGGCAGCCTTGATGGCCTTTTCATCATTTTTAATTTCCAGAATCTTTTGGGCTGCCGCGGCTTTGGCCTGTTTTAATTCATCAACGGCCTTTTCCCGGATCATTTCTTGTTGCTTTTCCAGGGTCAGGTGGTCCATGCGCATATCCGAATCATTTTGGGCCAGGGCGCTGACAGATCCCAGACAATAAAGAAATACCAGTATTAATAAAATGTGTTTCATAAGGATCTCCTTATTCCTTTGCAAGCCGGCCCAGGGGCAGGGTCAATATTTCAACGGGCCGTCTTTTACCAGCGATTTCAACCCCGCTCTCAATGGCCTGGACATGGGATGCATCCAGGGCAAGCCATTGGCTTTGGGCCACATTAAACACCCCGGCAAACTTTCTGTCCAAGGAGAGAAAAAACAGGGAAACCCGCCCCAGACGGAAAATATCCCCCAGCACTTCATTGCCCTTAAGCACAATCTTATCCTGGTAGACCTCAATGGTATTGCCGTACTCCGCCTCCACTGACAAGGCTTCCATGACTTTCCTGTATTTTTCCCCTAGGGGTACCTCCGCATCTGCCATCATAGCTTCAAGCCTTTCCAGCCGGGTCTTCCGCTCTTCCTGCAAAAAGGGGGAATCGGTTTCAACCAGGGTTTCAAGCCGGGTCACCACCGCGTTTAAAAAGGGTTCCATTTCCCTCTGGATGCGAATATTTTCCTGTATCTGAAGAGCCAGGGACTGATTCAGATCCCGGTGGGATACACTCTCTTTGGACAGCCGGTTTTGGGTGGCTGTCAGATTCTGATTTTCAAATACAAGCCGGTCATAAAGGGCGGTTAACTCCGCTCGTTTCCCTTCCCATTTTTCTGTTCGGACTTGGGTTTCCTGGTGGGTGTCAATGGCTGTCTTTACGGTTTTTTCCATGATTTGAGTCCCGGCAGATACGGGTTTCCCAAGGGTTAGTGTCAGGAGCAGGGCCATCCCAAAAAAACCTACCCGGGATTGCCAGGCTTTGGGTTTGGGGGGGATGAAACTCCCTTTTCTTTTTTGGTTCATTTTATGTTTCCTTTAAACTTTGGGGCGCTTTTTTGTTTTGAATAACAGCACCAGACCGGTAAGGCCAAAAATAAATGAAAGGCCTGTGATAATGGCCCCAATTTTAGACAAATGCCCTGGACCGCTGACAGGGGCGATTTCTTCTTTCAGGGCCTGTTGATTGTTAATATCGGCTGTCAGGGAGAGTTGATGGCCCATGCCGTCCTTTACAAGGATTTTCCACTTGCCCGGGGTGTCGGGCAGAAACGAGAAACAGCCATTGGGATCGGTTACCCCGGATTGAAACAACTCTTTCCCGCCAAGGGTATAAACTTCAAAGACTGCGTAACCGAGCGGTTCGCCATCATCATATTCCGCCGTCACCACCTTTGTCTCCCGACTTTGTATCCAACCTTGCACACTGTGGGATTGGGCCACGGGCGGATTGAAAAAAAACACTCCCACCAGGCAAACCCAGCAAATTACCACTTGTTTCATACACATTCTCCTTGAACTTAAAACCGGGGTGCCTTGGCACCGGGATAAACACCTGGTGCCAAGGACAACAGCATTAATTTATTTGAAAGGTAAGAGTTGCGATAAATGATTGGCTATCACACTGGGTTTTGTCCGGATAGGGCTGTTCATGGACTGCCTTGATCACCCAGACCCCAGAAGTAAGTATTTTTAAGTTTCCCAAGCCCTTTTTATCGGTTTTCGATGCATAGGCAAAGGTTTCCTTTTGGGTTGAAAAACCCGCATAGGTGGCAAAGAAAGTCCCGCTATAGGGCTTACCGTCCAGTAAAATCCATATGGGCAGATCGTCTCCGCTTCTTAAATTTCCCGGATTTTTAAGGGGAACAATTTCCATGGGATGTCCCAAAACCCTGTCTGCCGGACCATTGACATTGCCGGCATTGACAACGGCTTTCATGGACATCTGGGAAAAAGAACATTTGATGACATGCTCCAACCCCTGTTTGGAGGACCGCTTCCCCCCTTTTTTGGTCTTTGTGTAAAATCCCGGTTTTCTCACGGCAGAAACAATATAGGTTCCCGGGGTGGTGATCGTTTCCTTGGATGCCAGCATTACTTCGGAAACATAGTCTATCCCCAAAGAATCGTTTCCAGGTCCGTTAAGGGAAACCGATTCTGTGGCGGACTTTTTCAGAAAATCTGAAAATGGGTAGGCATGGCCCCAATTCAGGGTCATTTTAAGGCCGGCGCCTGTTTCAGGGGTATAATCCAAAACATTTATCCAGGGAAAGTGGGCATAACAATTGGTTTGCAGGGCAAACAGGCACATACACAAGAGGCTTACAACTTTTACATATCGACCTATTCTGGTTTTCATATGATCATCCTTGATTTGCATGATTTATGGGAGTTATGAAAACAAAAAAGCCACAAAGCTTTTTTTATTCATAAAAAAAAGGCCTTCGTGGCTTTACGTATAGTGACAATTCTAAATTACTTAATTTCTCACCTTCTGGTGATTCCTGATCGCTTTTAATAATGAAAAATCAGGACAGTGTCAATACTTTTTTCTGATTCAAAGATATTCCACCTGGCAGGGAAAGCCGGGTTTTCAGCTTAATCACCATGATAAAAAGCCGAAAAAAAAACATTTGACAAATCTTTTAAAATCCATTATTCAAGCTGTCAAGATTATCGCCAGAAGGAGATAATTATCGGAAGTAAAAAGTAATAATAACACCAAGCCATGAAGGCAGATTTCCGCAGGGCAAGTCCCAGCAACCGGAAAACTTTCTTTATGGTTTTTTTTTGCAAAAAGGATACAAATTGATAAGTGACTGAATTTAAAAAAAGAAGGCAGCCTTAACCGTCCAAAGTTAACTCAGGCTGCCTTCTTTAAGTAGAATCATCCCCCCGGATGGAAGGATACTCTGACTCAGAAGATACCATTAATGCAACTTCCATGTCAACTTCCATATCAACCAGGGGATTTCAACCATAAACCGACCAAAACCGGCAGTGCCGGTTTATTCGGCCCGGAGCATAAAGATCCATCAGGCGCTTTGTATCCATTGCCTGGCGGTCCATGCCCCTTGATTCAATTTTAGAAGGAGTGCATACAAAATGTTGAAACGAAAGAAACTGATCTACATCGCCATGGCGGTCCTGTGCATAGCATTGTTCTTTTCACCTGCTGCGGCAATTTCAGATGAAAACAAGGATGAAGTTCTATCATCTGCAAACAAGGCAAATGAAGACAAAAAAGACCCGGCATTGGATCTGGGGGCGATAACTGTCACCGGCAAGATTGTCAATGAGGCTGTGGCCAATGTTCCCGCAGTGGTGGAGAGCATTACCGCTGAGGGGATTGGACGTATCAATGCCATGGAAACATCTGATGTGTTTAAATACATGCCGGGCTCATACCTACGCAAGCTCTATCCGGGAAGCACCAACAGCCCCCTGATTATCCGGGGCAACAGTTCCTCTATGACAGGACGGACCCTGGTGGAGGTAGACGGAATCCGGCTCAGCGATTTTACGTCAGCCGGAAACAGCAACGCCCCTAAATGGTTCATGGTCGCCCCCCAGGAAATAGAGAAAGTGGATGTTATCTACGGTCCTTTTTCAGCCGCCTTGAGCGGCAATTCCATGTCAGGCACCGCACTGATCACCACCCATATGCCGGATAAACTGGAGGTGGATACCAGCCTTAAGTACTTTTATCAAAATTTCCATATCTATAATACCGATGTTGATCTTGACGGGTACAACGCCTTCGGTTCAGTGGGAAACAGGACCGGGAAATTTTCTTACAATCTCTGGTTTAACCACCTGGAAACAGAGAACCAGGCCGTCAGTTACATGACCAAATCAGCCGCATCCGGCGCTGCTGCCGTGGGCAATGCCGTTACCGGCTGGGTGGCGGACAAGGATCCCAGCAACCAGGACCGCTATGTGCTGGGATCTGCCGGCACCAGTGAAATTACCAACAACTCGTTTAAAGTCAAAATGGCCTATGATCTGACCGATTTTTCCACGATCAGACTGACTTCGGCCATCTGGGATTCGGAGAACGGTGAAGACTCCCCGGAAACCTATCTGCGGGATGCCGCCGGAAATCCTGCTTACTCCGGAACAGTGGATATTGACGGAAATAGTTATTCCCTGGGCAGTTCCACCTTCTGTTACAGGGAGGCAGAATACCGGGATCTGCTCAACGGGTTAAGCTATACCATGGATTCTCCGGACGGGCTGAAACTGAACGCTTCAGTGAGTGCCTATAACACATTGAAAAATCTCTCCCGCCAGTCTACAGACGCGGCGGCAAATTCCAAAAACGGCGGTGCCGGCAAAGTAACGGACAGCGATAAAGGCTGGTATACCACTGATCTTAAGGCCGCCAAAGAAGTAAACGGGTGGGGCTTGCATTCCCTGGCTGCGGGGTATCACTTTGACCAGTATTACACGGACAGCGAGACATGGAATGCCTCGGACTGGTACAATGATACCCGTACCACCCTGAGTGAAGGCTCCCAGGGAAAGACACAGACCCAGGCCCTTTTCCTGGAAGAT
>JAHIVS010000668.1 GCA_018816605.1 Pseudomonadota bacterium | reverse complement strand
TGCCTGGTTACCGACATCGTCAACACGGTTGCCATGACGGCGGTTCAAGCCCAGGGATTGGAAAAATCCGTGCAAAAGTAACCCCTCTTTCCCCATATCAAGAGATAGCACCCGGAGATTTTAAAAACCAGTCAACCGGCCGCCTCAAGCTCACAGGCTCCGGGTATTTATCCAGATATCCCGCCCGGATCATAAACTGGGGAAGGGTTCCGGGTCCATGGTTGTCCCTGATATTTTTCTGACCCGGTTTTTCTTCCAGGGTCTGGGTCATGGGATGAAGCCCGATCATCTTCTCCCTTGCCAGAAGGGCCATTCGTTGGAACTGTCTCCCGCATTCCAAAAGGGCTTTTACAGAGGTTCCGCTACTTGTGATCACCAGCCACCCCGCCCCTTCCCCGGCCTGTTTTTTTGTTTTTTCAACCCCCTTGCGCCGAAAGGTAGCCCCCAGAACATCCTGGCGGTCCAAAAGATTGCGAGCCACCCATCCGGCAATGCCGGTGATTTCCATGCCATCGGGGGTCAGTCCATCCCTGAATTTTCTGGCATCCTTGTCCGACAGCCGGGTCCAGTCAGCAGTCTCCTGCACGGCCCCTTCATTTTTAAACTGGTGTTCAAAATTTGCCACCGCCTCCCTTGCCATGTGCTCACTATGGGAACTACCCCTGGGGAAATAATATAAGTGGCCTGGTGCAGCCTTTGAAAAAGCGGTCACATCAGTGGCTTTTAATTCCCCTGGCAACAGGTGACTCTTGACGGTTCTCCTTTTAACCAACCGGGCTAAAGGGATATCTACCGGAAAAGTTCTGGTCAGATTTACCCGGGCGATGCGGGAATCAAACCGGTCCCTGGCAATCACTTGTACATCGGCATGGAATCCTGTTGCCGCTGCAGACTGGACAAGATTTTCAATAAACGCCCCCAGGGAAAGCATCACCTCCCGGTTGGTATTGTCTACCCGGGAGAGCCACCTTCGTTCATCAGACCCAATGATCCACTCTGTTTCGTTGATCATCTCAACAAACCAGGGCTGGCTATTGTGGCCGCTGGGGGCAAGGGAGGCATGATACAGAATATTCCACACCGCCTGATTTAAACTACCGGCAACGGGAGGTTGCCCCATTAAGTCTGAGCGCAGATTACGGCTGCAAGCTGAGACCCACACTCCCGGACCCGCCAACACGGCCGTGGCGGCCATACTTTTTTTCAAAAAAATCCTCCGATTCATACTCACCCCTCTTTGTCACTAAATGGTGACTTTTTTAAATATAAAAATTTACCCGACTATGGCAAACTTAATACCCCTCGAATAATCGTCTCGATACCCGCTTCAATTTGCTCCCAGCCCTGCTCTTTATCGAGACGGATGCCGCCGTATAAATCAATTCTTGCGGACCGGATGATCAGATAACTGATGGCCGCCCCCATGAGCATCACAATGGTTTGTAATTCAGCCGGCGCTTTATCCCGTAAAAAAAACAGCTTAAAAAATTCCATGACACTCTGCTCCCGGATGGATTCCAGCTCCTCGGTGAGGTCATTTCTTTCCAGGATTTCCCAGGCCATAATCGCCTGGGTCAATGGCCTGCGGCGCAATGCCAGGATAAAATTTTTAGAAAAAGCAGTCAGCCTTTCTTCCAGGGATAACTTTGAATATTTCTGAAGATCTCCTCCGGCCAATTCCAGTGATGAAGGCCAGAAATCCCCTTCCTTGCCAAAGGCGGCCATCAATCCCTGTAACCCCCCAAAATACCGATATATCAGCACCTTGTCCACCCCCGCTTCCCGGGCCACCGCATTGATGCCAACCCCTTTGAACCCTTCCCTGGCCAGAACACTTCCAACGGCAGAGATGAGCCGACGACTGGTAATTTGTTTATCCCGAATTTTCAGTTCCTGTTTTTTTGTCATGCCGCAACCGGTCCTCTTTTCATTTGCCAAATTTTATGAAAACCACACATATCACCATTTGGTGACATCTTTCAAGAACTATTTTCCTTAAAGATATGATAATAACATAAGGATGCACAGGCTCTTAAAATATATCCTGGCCCCTTTGTTAATCCTCCAGGCAAAACAGGTCCGAAAAAACACCCTTCGCTTGCCCGAGGCCAGGGGGCCCCGCAAGGGAATTCAGGGCCGGGGGGAAAGAGAGGTCCGCCTGTTGATCCTTGGGGATTCCGCAGCAGCAGGAGTGGGTGTGGATGACCAGGCCCATGCCCTGTCCGGGCAGATTCTTGCCTGTTTCAGCGACAAATTCCGGGTCGAATGGGAATTGATTGCAAAAACCGGTGCTACAACAGCCGATACCGTGAATCACCTGGAATCCCTGCCCCAAAAAACGTTTGATGTTGCCATCACCTCCCTGGGGGTCAATGATGTAAAGTCTGGCGTAACAAAAGATCAATGGATGGCCCAGCAAAAACAATTCATCTTTCTTTTACGGAAAAAATTCCAGGTAAAAAGATTGATCATCTCTGCTGTTCCCCCCATGGAATTGTTTCCGGCACTGCCCTGGCCTTTGGGGGCTTATTTAGGCATATGTTCACGTCAACTGAATCGCAGCATGCGGGTATGGATTTCGACCCAGGCAGATTGCGAATTTCTGGAATTCAATCTGCCATTGGATAAATCGCTGATGGCAGATGACGGATTCCACCCGGGTCCCCGACTCCATGCCATCTGGGCAAGGGAAATTTTCCAACGCATCCACCGGCACCTTAACGAATGAAACAGATATTGGCCACCCTATCCCTGATCCTTTTCATGACCGGCGCTGCCCTGGCCCAAAACCCGGCAAATCCCGCTACCCAACCAACCGCAAATTTTACCATAGAAGGCGTCATCATCCGTGTAATCAGTGCAAACCAACTTGTGGTATGGGAAGCCGACAGGCTTTATCCCTTCACCCTGTATGGGGTTACCCTGCCAGATCCAGACTCTGTCCCGGGCAGGGAGGCTAAAAAAACAGTTTCAGAACTGGTCTTTAACAAATTGTTGACCGTCCATATGATAGAGGAAGAATCTAATCCCCCCTTAGGCTTGGTCATCATCCGTGAAAAATGCCTGAATGAAGCCCTGGTCCGCCAGGGGGTGGCAAGGGTAAGTACGGGCTGCAAGGCTGAACCCTATTGCGGCCGATGGCGGGAAGCCCAGACACTGGCCCGAAAAAACCATATCGGGATTTGGAAAATTCCGGTCAAGCCCTCCCCCTAAACAATCCCTTTGGGCATAGGCGGTACCGCTTCTCCTGCCAGGACAAATCCACCGTCCAGACGGACAACGCTTCCGG